>JAEEGO010000249.1 GCA_016280355.1 Lachnospiraceae bacterium
GCTACGACCCCGAAGGACAAATGAAATTATATAATACTTTTTTGATGCTTGCAATTACTTCTTTGCCTGTGTATAATGAGTGCTGTTGCAACATTATTGGGCTGTCGCCAAGCGGTAAGGCAACGGACTCTGACTCCGTCACTTCGAAGGTTCGAATCCTTCCAGCCCAGCTGAAGCTCTCCGGTAAGGCGGGGAGTTTTTGTTTTTTACGGTAAATACAATACCGAAGGAGGATGATCATGAAAAGAGCATATATTTCAATGTTGATAATGGCGTCAGTGCTTGTACTCGGATCATGTGGAGAAAAGGCAAAGGAAACACCTCTCCCCGAGGCTGAAGGCAGCGCGAAAACAGAGCAGGTTTCACAGGATCAGACGGATGCAAAGGAAGAAGCTGCAAAGGAAGATAAAGCAGAAACCGGCGAAAAGGCGACAGAAGTGAAAAAAGCCGATATACCGGCAGACTATCCCGACAGCGACTATGCGGAGAGTATAGATGAAAAAGAAGGAGATCTGACTTATACAAAGACAAGGGCAGCGGATCCGGACAGCGGAGATATGATCGATACTTCCATATACAGGGATGGAGATAAGATAGTGAAGATAGTCAGAGAAGATCACGGATCTGACGGAAGGATCGTCGGCGAATACTATTATGACGGTGACAACGTTGTCTTCATGAAACAGTACAGGACAGATATATATGGGATCCGTTCCGATTACAATGAAGCGGACCTTTCGGATCCTGATGATAACTATACAAACACTCTGATCTCAGAAGCAAAGAAAGCCCTTAAGGATGCTGCCGGTGATAAAGGTCAGGTATTACTGTACGGTTATGTGGGAGACGAACAGGGAGGCATGATAAAAAACGTGACCGTTAATCTGAGAAATGTAGCCGGAACATTCAATGATGAAGCAACTACCGACGGTGACGGATATTACACGTTCACCCTGCCGCAGACCGAAGATACGTATAACATGACATATACATACGGACCGGATGCGGTGAGCAGCCTGAACGACGTACATATCATACCCGGCACACCGGAGTATTCGCTCGGGAAGGTATATGTGGCGCCTGTCGGAAAAGGCATACATGATACCGATACATACCTTCTCAATGCAAACGCGAAGTCTCCTGTAGAACTTGGTGACGGCGAGTATGCAGCCGAGCTGAAGACAGAAAAGACAGATTTTGTACTCCGGCTGATGGATACGGAGGATCAGAGCTCACAGATGAGCCCGGTGATCACATTTGATCCGGGCAAGAGCAAGACAGGCTATGTACTGTTTGTGGAAGACGGCAAAAACCTCGGAATTGACGATATGTCGGATAATATGGGCAGATCCTATGTGAATGTAACTATATATGACAAGAACGGTATAGTGGCCGCATATCTTGTTCCTGCCGGAAGAATGGGAACACTGTGGAGAGTCTGTGACATCGATCCGGACGGAAATATAGCCGTATCGGGATTGATGTATACGGATAATAAGGGTTGGAATTGAAGTAATACCGACTATTCTGATCTAAAGATAGAGCAGAGACAGTAAAGGGACAGTAATGACCGACATGACGGTAGTCATGGCGGTCATTTTATTACAGTAGTTTCCTTCATTGGCATACTGCTCGGCGAGCATACCGGCAAGTGTAGCTATCGGCATGCTTATGACAAGACAGCAGATCCTCACGATATACTGATCAAACGGGAGGTTCCTGACGATCAGTATGCAGACGGCGGGAACTACGACCATCCTGAGCAGTGAAAACAGATAGATCTCTTTATCCGTAAAGATCGCTTTCAGGTCAAGTTGAGCCAGAGAGCCTCCTATGAGTATCATTGACAGGGGGATGCAGGCATTTCCCATATATGTGCAGAAACTGGCTACAGTTTCGGGAATATCTACATTCATAAAGTAAAGGATCAGGGCAACAACACTTGTCACGGTGCCTACATTGACTATGGATCGGGGAGAGAATGAGGCTCCTTCTTTTGACCCGCCGGATGCGATGAAAATGCCGAGGGTATAGGCGATCAGATTGAAGAACAGCATATAAAAGATCAGATAGATCACATATCCGTCGCCGAACAGAGCTTTAACTACGGGAACGCCGAAGAACCCGAGGTTGGAAAAGATCAGCATGAGCTGCTTGAGCTTACGATGCTTGATATCACCCTTTCTCAGAAAGAAGAAAATATAGCTTATGCCGACAAACAGTATATAGTAAATAATGGCTGAAAGCAGGTTCTGAATACTGAGAGTAAGACCTCCGGCGGGCTTATCGCCGGACAGAGCAGACAGTAAAAGAAAAGGATTGAGGAGATTGACGATCAGTTTGCTTATCTGATGCTGACCGACCGGGTCGAAAATGCCACGTCTGAAAGCAATGTAGCCTGCAACCATCATAGCAAAGAGCATCAGCATCTGTTTCAGCAATAATATCGTGCTCATACAACCTCCTGTGTTTATAACTTGAAATAGCTTATCAGTATATTCCTGAATACCGTGGGATTATCGGAGAAAGAAAAATGTCCGGCACCCTCTATACGGGCAAGGCCGGCATTCGGCATGGTCTGCTCCATGAGCTCCCCATCGGATATAGGGGTTGCGGTATCAGCCGTACCCCATATGAGAAGCGTTTCGGGGCTGACTCCGGGCAGCATATCCGTCAGATCTTCGTTTATTGCCTTGACCATACATTCCCGCATCAGGGGAGAAGCGGCTCTGTAGTCAGCGGAGCCGTGGGTCTGTTTATACTTTTCTATCTGCTTCTCTGACATGAAGTGTTTGGCCAGCTTGAATGCTTTCTGTCTGCGCCTGGCTGCAGCTGACAGTTCATGCCTTATACCCGCTGCATCTATCAACACTATGCGGTCTACCGAGAAGGGCAGGGCCGGTCTGTTCATCAGCTTGATGATGATACGGCCTCCGAAGCTGTGCCCCATGAGAGTAAGGACATCAATATGCATAGCTTCTATAAAGGCGACAGTGAAATCAACGAAGCCGTTCAGATCCCACGCCGAAGGAGGCTCCGGCGTATCTCCCAAAAAACCGGGCATATCCGGCAGGATCACATGATATTTAGCGGATATGGTATCGGGGATGATGCGGTAAAGCGAAGCCCTGGCCATCCAGCCGGGCAATACCAGCACTGTCGGTGCATCCGCAGGACCGTATTCTTCATAGTATGTGGGTATACCGTTTATATTTATCGTCATAGCCTGAATAATATATCATACAGGCAGATTTTATGCTATACTTCTTGAAGTATGATCAGCTTTCTGCAAACAGATCATGTTTTGAAGAAAAGCCTGCATGGGAGAGCGAATGGCACTAAAGAGAAAATACAGTAAATCAGTCGGAGATATCATAAAGATCAAGTCGGATTTCTTTGAAAAAAACGAAGAGATGCTGAAGCTGTCTGCACATCAGGCAGATGCCCTGCTTCTCCAGCCGAAAAGGACAAAATGTAAGATCTGCCATAATCCGATAGGGGCAGATGCCGGACAGAAGGTCCTCTACAGAAGCCAGCGTATGAGCTACTTCGAGTGCCCGGTATGCGGACATATCAATTCTGAATACGAGGATAATGAGGATTTTGCCTCCAGAGTTTATATTTCGGATGACTATCTTGCGAATTATTCAGAGGATGACAGGCAAAAATATGAAACCAGACGAGACACCATCTATATACCGAAGGCCCGCTTTTTGCTGGATGCATTAGCAGAAGACGGTCTTCAGAAAAAAGATATAAAGCTGCTGGATGACGGAGCAGGATCGGGATACTTTGTATCGGCGATAAGACAGCTGGGAGTGGAGCAGGCCGACGGGATAGAGATATCCGAACCGCAGGTGCAGTTCGCTAATACCATGAACGGGGATGACATTCTGACACAGGTGGATGCTCCGGACATCGCATCCATCATCGGAACGGCAAAAGTAAACGTGATATCTTTTATCGGGGTATTGGAGCATATAACCAATCTCGACGATATACTGGATGCTGTTATGAAGAATAAAAACGTCGAGTATATCTATTTCTCCGTCCCCATGTTTTCCATGAGCTGCATTTTTGAGGCAGCACATCAGACATGCTATAACCGTCATGCAGGCGGTACACATACGCATCTGTTTACGGAGAAATCCATAGCCTACATGACAAAGGCCATTGGGTTCGAAGAGTATGCCACCTGGAAATTCGGTTCCGATATGATGGACCTCTACCGTATGATATGCGTATGTCTGGATCAGAACGGCAATGCAGATCTGAGAGAACGGTTTGGCAGCAGATTCCTGCCTATGCTTGATGAATTGCAGGAAGTAGTGGACCGACACGAAGATGCATCTGAAATACATATGATAATCAAGAGGAAATCATGATCTGTCTGATAATATCTGTCATCGTAATAATATATGCAGCGCAGGTCCTAAACTATGCAGTGCATATGTTCCAGCAGAACGGTTACAAGAACAGAGTACACGCAGCCTGGGTGGTAAAGAACTACGAGAGGCATTTTACCAGATGCTTTTCAACTGCATCGGCGAAAAAGCCGCTGGTATATACACCCCGGGTGATAAGGCTTATGACCACGACAGTACTGTGGCTCCTTATACTCTGCCTGCTGAACAGACGCTTTGGAAATGAATATACTTTGCTGGCGCTGGCAGTCATCTACACATTTGCGGTAGTACCCTTTGCACCTATCATCTCAAATATCATAAACAAACCTATAGAAAGCGCGATAGCAGACGGTTTTAAAACCAAAGCCGTACGTCTGCTTGAAGACTGTCCGGATATCTCGATCGTCGGAGTCACCGGATCATACGGTAAGACATCACTTAAATTCTATCTAAAGGAATTGCTTGGATCGAAATATGAGGTGCTGGCTACACCGGAGTCTTATAACACTCCGATGGGAGTGGTAAAGACAATAAATACCATGCTGCGTCCCACACATCAGATCTTCATCTGTGAGATGGGAGCGAGAAACGTAGGAGACATCAGCGAACTGTGTGATCTCGTACACCCGGACTACGGTATAGTGACTTCGGTAGGAGAGCAGCATCTCGAAAGTTTCAAGACCATTGAAAACATTCAGAAGACCAAGTTTGAACTGCCTGATGCCGTGTTCGAAAAGCACGGGGTGGAAGAAAACATCTTCCTCAACTACGACTGCGAATATATCACTTCATACAACAAATATAAGAATGCCGTAACCTACTCCACGGGCGGTAACGGAGGCTATAATGCATCCGGGATCAAAACCGGGAGGAACGGAACGGAATTTATCCTCACAGCTCCCGACGGGTCCACGCAGAAATACGGTATGAGGCTGATCGGAGAGCATAACGTGCAAAACGTTGTGGGCGCGATAGCAGTCAGCCATGCCATGGGGATATCATTGGAGGATCTGGTGATACCCGTGAGGCGCCTTGCCCCTGTAGAACACAGGATGAAGCTGATGGAACAGGGAGAGCTGACTATAATAGATGATGCTTACAACTCCAATCCGGCAGGAGCAAAAGCGGCCCTGGATACGCTGGCAATGTTTGAAAGTGACAGGAAGATAGTGATAACTCCCGGTATGGTGGAGCTTGGCGAAGAACAGGACAGGCTGAACGGAGAGTTCGGAGAGCAGATAGCCGCGACGGCGGACTATACAGTGATAGTAGATAATGCCAATACACAGGCGATAAAAAATGGTCTGGAGAAGGCCGGTTATCCGGATGAGAAGCTATATGTGGCACCGTCTTTCACCGATGCCATGCAGCATGTGATCCGCCTGGCCGGTGAAGCACACAAGGTGGTGCTTATTGAAAATGATCTGACGGATGTGTATTAGGCAGCGATCAGGAGGAAGCAGATGAAGATTCGTGTAGGAGTGATATTCGGAGGAAGATCGGTAGAGCATGAAGTCTCAGTCATTTCGGCATTGCAGGCCATGCAGAGCCTCGATCCGGATAAATATGAGGCGACAGCCATATATCTGACAAAGGACAATGATCTTTACATAGGCACAAATGTAGGAAATATAGAAGCCTACAGAGATATACCGGCTCTTATAAGCCAGTCACAAAGGGTCATTCCGGTGAAAGAAGGAGGACATTTCCTTCTGGCTCCCTATCCCAAAGGACTGTTCGGCATGAAACCCGTAGAACTGGACGTGGTATTACCCATAGTCCATGGCACCAACGTGGAAGACGGTACACTGATGGGATATCTGAAGACCTGGGGTATTCCTTTTGCCGGATGCGATGTGACGGCAGCAGCAGTAGGAATGGACAAATATATAATGAAAACGGTATTTGCCGATAATGATATACCTGTCCTTCCCTGCCGCAGATATACAACGAAAGACTACAGGGACATTGATACGCTCATATCAGATATAGAGGAAAAGATAGGATATCCGGTCATCATCAAGCCGGTAAACTCCGGCTCGTCCGTTGGTATCTCGGTAGCACATGACAGGGACGGGCTCATCCGTTCACTTGACAGTGCATATACCTTTGCCAATGTAGTCCTTGCGGAACATGCAATTTCGGATCTGCAGGAGATAAACTGCTCGGTGCTCGGGGATATGGATGAGGCTGAGGCGTCGCTTTGTGAAGAGCCTTTACATTCAGACGAGATACTCTCTTATGAAGATAAATATATGTCCGGTGGAAAGACCTCAAAGACAGGAGGTGCGTCCAAGGGAATGGCATCTGTTTCCAGAAAGATACCGGCTCCGATATCTGATGATATGACAAAAAAAGTACAGGAGCTTGCTGTCAGAGCTTTCCAGTGTCTTGGCTGTAACGGCGTCGTAAGGTTTGATTTTATGATCGACAGAGCCGACGGAAGCCTTTATCTCAATGAGATAAATACCATACCCGGATCGCTTTCATTTTACCTTTGGGAGCCCACAGGGATGCCCTATGGAAAGATGCTTGACAGGCTCGTTGATCTGGCTGTTAAACGCAGGAGAGATGAGGAGAGGGTCATATTCAGCTTTGAAACCAATATACTGAACCAATCCAGCCTTAAAGGCCTTAAAGGCAGTAAGGGAAGCAAATCATGATAAGAGGCATACTGGCACTTCTCTTTGTTGTGATATTTCTCATAGTATCGATCGTATTGATACCGATAGCCTATCTAATAGGACTTTTCAGCAGACATGCAAGAGATGTATACGCCCAGGCATTGGTGGCGTGGGGATTTAAAGTGATAGGCTTCATATCGGGAGCAAAGGTCACCGAAAAGGGAAGGGAGAAGCTTCCCAGAGGAGAGGCGGCTCTGTATGTGGCCAATCACAGATCCATATTTGATATAGTACTGTTGGATGCAAGGATACCGGCACCTACAGCCATCATTTCCAAAAAAGAGATAAAAATGATCCCCATGCTCAACTGGTGGATGGTCCTGAAGAACTGCAAATTCCTCGACAGAAAGGATCTGAAGCAGAACCTAAAGATCATCCTTGAGTGTATAGAAGCAGCAAAGAACGGGCAGACTATTCTGATCTATCCTGAAGGTACCAGATCCAAGGCGGAATCCGAACTGGAGATGGCTCCGTTCAAGGAAGGCTCCATGAAGATAGCACTAAAGTCAGGCGTGAAGGTAGTGCCGGTTGCCCTGCACGGGACCAGAGAATTACTGGAAAAGCATTTCCCCTTTATTCGATCAGCCAAGGTGACGATCTCTTATGGGGATCCCATAGATCCTAAGACCCTGGATAAAGAGCAACAAAAACATCTGGGAGAGATCTGCAGGGAACAGATACTGGAGATGCTGAAAGAAGAAAACAAATAAAAAACTGCGGCAATGCCGCAGTTTTTTTATGATCAGATCGATCAAACTCCCTTGGGATTGGGACCGTACTGATTCTCGCCCGGAGCAGAATCTTTTGCAGCCCATACGATAAGAAGGATAAATCCTACGACAGGAATAAGACCGCAAAGAATGAACCAGCCACTCTTTCCTATGTCATGCATCCTGCGGATCGCTACAGCCAGGCCGGGAAGAAGGCAGGCAAGACCGAAAATTCCGCTGAGAATACCGAAGATCTGTGCGCCGGTAACTGACATCAGAACACTCAGCACTACATCTACAACGATCTCGAAGAGACAGAAATACCAATACTCACTCCTGCGAGCCCTGCCCTTAAAACCAACGTACTGGCTAAAGCAGGATTTTACAGCATCCATAAAAGACATTTTATTTCCTCCTGTTAACTAAAGAATAAAAACAATAAATTAACAAGTAACCTTATACCATACAAGAAGCTTTTTGGCAAGTTGTGACCACCTGCGTCGGGTTTATAAACCGTTTGAATAATGGATACGTTCCGTCTATACTTGGTACTATGCTGATAAAAAACATAAGGGTAGTTGACCCGGCAAATAATATAGATAAGATATGCGATATCCGGATAGCAGACGGACGTATAGCTGAGGTAGGAGAAGCCTCCGGAATGGCAGCTCCCTCGGAGGAGATCGTTTGCGGGGACGGGCTCATAGCGGCCCCCGGGCTGGTAGACGTACATACCCACTTCAGGGATCCGGGCCAGACTGCAAAGGAAACTCTGCATACAGGTGCGATGGCAGCGGCAGCCGGCGGATATACAACCGTGGTCTGTATGGCCAATACCGTGCCGGCAGTAGACAATACGTACACTCTTACTGACATACTGTCCAGGGCAGAAAAAGAGGCTGTAAATATATATCAGACAGCTGCCGTGACAGTAGAAAGGGCAGGAAAAGAGCTTGTGGATATGGAGTCGCTCAGGCAGGCAGGCGCTGCCGGATTCACTGATGACGGCACTCCCATAACAGATGAAAAGCTCGTGGAGGAAGCGATGAGGAAGGCGGCTCAGCTAAACACCGTACTCAGCTTTCACGAGGAGGATCCTGCCTATGTGTGGCAGGCAGGCGTGAACAGCGGCAGGATATCGGAATCTATGGGATTGAAGGGCGCAGACCGTAAGGCCGAATATACCATGGTAGAAAGAGACCTGCAGCTTGCCCTAAAGACAGGAGCCAGAGTCGATATACAGCATGTTTCGGCAAAAGAGAGCGTGGATATCATCAGAAGATATAAAGAGAGTGACGATCTCGGGCTGATACATGCGGAAGCGACCCCTCACCATTTTTCTCTTACCGAATCCGAAACTGAGAGAAAAGGGACAATGGCAAAGGTGAACCCTCCTCTCAGGACAGAAGAAGACAGACAGGCTCTGATAGCCGGCATCAAAGACGGGACAATAGACCTAATTGCCACAGATCATGCCCCACATACCGCGGAAGAAAAGAAACAGGACTTTACAAAGGCACCGTCCGGGATGATCGGACTGGAGACGGCACTGGCTTTGGGACTTACCAATCTTGTAGCTGCCGGTCACATAGATATCCCACGGCTTATAGCTTTGATGAGTACTAATCCTGCGAGACTGTACGGGCTTAAGGCCGGTAGCATAGGCGTAGGCGACAGGGCGGATATAGTGATCTTTGATCCGGAGGAAACCTGGACAGTGAAAGAAGGAAGTTTTCGTTCCAGATCGTCAAACTCACCTTTTATCGGCATGATCCTTACCGGAAAAGTAAAATATACCATATGCGGCGGCGAGATCATCTTTGCAGCGGATATGATAGAATAGGTAACATGCATCTGTCAGTAGTATCAGAAAGGACGTAATATGCAAAATTTTACTTATCATGCACCTACTAAAGTAATATTCGGAAAAGACACCGTGGACAAGGTCGGTGAAGAGGTTAAAAGATGTGGGACAGGAAGAGCCCTTATAGTATACGGGTCTGAAAGGATCAGGGAATCGGGCCTCCTGTCGAAGATAGAAAGATCTCTGGACGGAGCAGGGATAGCGCATCAGGCATTCGGAGGAGTCAAGGCAAATCCGACCCTTTCCCATGCCGAGGAAGGCGTAAGAAAGGCAATAGACTTTGAAGCAAATATAATACTTGCAGCAGGCGGAGGCTCTGTCATAGATACTGCGAAAGGTATAGCTCACGGAGCAGCAAATCCCGGAAGCAGTCTCTGGGATATATGGACAAAAAAGGCACCGCTTGAAAAATCACTGAAGGTGGCTGCGATACTGACCATACCGGCAGCGGGATCGGAAATGAGCGACTCTGCCGTACTCACCAATGAAGCGGTCGGGAAAAAACTTGGTATCAATACCGAATTCAACAGATGCGCATTCGCGATCATGGATCCGACGCTGGCAGGATCTCTGCCCGACTGGCAGCTGAAGAACGGCATAGTCGATATCATGATGCATACATTGGAGAGATATTTCATATCGGGTGAGAAATGCGATCTGACCGATGCTATAGCCGAAGGCGTGATCAAGACAGTAAGAGACAACGGACGACTGGCTCTGAAGGACAGGGACGACTATGATGCTATGGCAGAGATATGGTGGGCATCCTCTGTCTCACATAATAATCTGACGGAACTCGGAAGAGGAAAAGACTTCTCTGTTCACAAGATCGGAATGGCATTGTCGGCAAGATATGACTACACACACGGAGCCACGCTTTCTGCTGTATGGGCATCATGGGCCAGATATCTTTACAAAGATGCAGTAAACCGCTTTGCAAAATATGCCAGGAACGTATGGGGGATAGAAACAGCAGATGACAGACAGGCAGCTGTTCTTGGCATAGATGCCACGGAGAACTTCTTCAGGGAGATAGGCATGCCGACATCGCTTCACGAACTCGGACTCACGGATCCCTCCGATGAGGATATACATGCACTGGCATTGCATGCAACAATGGATGATACAGTGAAGCTGTCGAGGATCAGACCGCTTACCGCAGCAGATATAGAGAAGATATACAGGGCTGCACAATGATACGGGAAATAAAGAGCAGAGCTCAGATCAAAAGAAAAGAACTGTTGGCACCGTCCATATACAGAATGTCGATCGAGACTGATCTGTGCGAGGATGCGAGACCGGGACAATTCGTAATGGTTTATCCACCGGGCGGAGCGAAACTCCTGGGGAGGCCTCTTTGCATAGCAGATGCAGGAGAATATCTTGATATAGTGTTCCGGACTGTAGGAGCAGGGACCGGCGAGATAGCCTCTCTCAATCCGGGAGAAAGTATATATATAGAGGGACCGCTCGGACAAGGCTATCCGACGGACAGGGCTTTGACCGGGGGAAAGAGAGTCCTTCTGCTGGCGGGAGGACTTGGCGCACCATCTCTTCTCTATCTTGCAAAAAAGTTCAAAGAAGAACAGTCAGATCTACCCTTCGGTGTCATTCTCGGATACAGGGACAGCGGTCTGAACCATTTTCTGGCAGATGATTTCAGGAATCTTGGCATAGAGACAGTCATTGCCACCGATGACGGATCCGAAGGAATCCGCGGCAATGTCATAGATGCCATGATATCTACGGGGAAAAAGCCCAATCTGATATATGCATGCGGGCCGCTCCCGATGCTTTCGGCGGTAAAGAAGTATGCATCGGAAAACAACGTGGAGGCTTACATCAGCCTTGAGGAGCATATGGCCTGCGGCATAGGAGTGTGTCTGGGATGTGTAGTGAAAACCACATCAAAGGATCCCCACAGCC
>JAEEGO010000250.1 GCA_016280355.1 Lachnospiraceae bacterium
GAGCAGATCTCAAATCTACCCATCATGCGGGTGATATTCGGAAGCGTCTCGGAGAACGGAGATTACCTCTTAAGGGTACGTGACACCGGAGACGGTATGAGATATCTGGTGCGTTATGAGGTAGGTGACGAGGTAAGGTTTATGGAAATGGACTTTAAGGATCAGGAGAAGCTGATATGAGTTTGCTGGTAGCAGTGGGAGCAAATCTGATGTGTACTATGGGGACCGCGCCGGCACCCATCAAGGTAACGTCGCAGAGCAAGGTGATGACGCAGGGAAAACCTGCAGCCACCATACAGGATGCGGCACCTATGAGTAATGTCGGACCGTTCGGCATGTGTACGTCACTCGCCAATCCGGCGGTGGCATCGGCAACAGCAGCTGCACTCGGAGTACTCACTCCGCAGCCTTGCACGCCGGTACCTGCAGGTATATGGATACCCACCAAACCGAAGGTGCTCGTTGAAGGCAAGCCCTGCCTGACGCAGGACTGCAAGATGATGTGCAGTTATGCAGGCTCAATAAGTATCACGCTTCCGGGACAGACAAAGGTAAACGCAAATTAAGTGATAAGAAAGGAAAGATATTAAGATGGCAGAATATTTTTCACCAGGAGTATACGTGGAGGAATATGATAATTCCCCGCGGAGTATAGAAGGAGTAGGAACAAGCACGGCTGGATTTATCGGTCTTGCAGAAAAGGGACCCGTGATCGGTGCGCCCGTATTCGTTCCCAACTTCAAGAGTTTTACACAGCAGTTTGGCGGATTCTTAAGTGAGTTCGCTTACGGTGAGTACAGATTCCTCGCAAACAGCGTGGAGCAGTTCTTCGCAAACGGCGGTACACGCTGCTTTGTTATGAGAGTGGCTCCCAAGGATGCGAAGGCATCAAGTGCAGAGAAGGGTCTTCTTACCGTTACTGCAAAGAACCCGGGCGTATGGGGCGACAAGGTACAGGTAACACTGAATACCGTAAAGAAGCAGAAGCTCCAGCTGCTCGAAAAGACAGAGACCGGCTACAAGGCTAAGAGCACGGACGGCTTCAGAGAGGGCGATATAGTCGAGTTTGAAGGTACTTACACTACTGTCAAGACTATCATGGACAGAGTGATCACCTTCACCGATGAGCTCCCGGATGCAGTCGTAGATGACGCTATCATACCCCAGTCACTGCTTTATCTTGTGACTTTCGATATGGGTATCAGATACGGTGATGAGGCAGAGAGATATACGGACCTTTCCTTCAATATCGGCTCACCCAGATACATCGGATCAAAGCTTGCAGGAAGCGAGCTGGTAGATGTCGCCGTAACACCTATGGAAACAGCCGGCAACCCTGTAGAGGAGATACTTGGCGAGGGAGTCGAAAGCGGAGCTTTCTTCCTTGAGGGAGGTTCTGACGGCTCTGTATCCAAGGTAAACGCAGGCACATTCATCGGAGAGGACGGCGGACCCGGAAAGCGCACCGGACTGCAGTCTTTCATCGAGAACAACAACGTGAGCATGCTGGCTGTACCCGGTATCACAACACCGGAAGTCATCGTGTCACTCGTAGGCCACTGCGAGAACCTGAAGAACCGCTTTGCTGTCATTGATATGCCGGCGGATATGTATAAGACGTCGGATCTCATCGGCTACAGAGGGATGATAGATTCAACCTATGCGGCTATGTATCATCCCTGGATCGAAGTCTTTGACAGGTCTTCCAACAAGGCAGACTTCATACCTCCTTCAGGTGCGGTCATGGGTATCTACTCAAGGACCGACCAGACCAGAGGTGTGCACAAGGCGCCCGCTAACGAGGTGGTCTTCTGTACGGGACTTAAGACAAATTACACAAAGGACGAGCAGGATATGCTGAACCCCGAAGGTATCAACCTTATCCGCGCACTGCCCGGACAGGGTATCCGCGTATGGGGAGCTCGTACAGCTTCGTCCAATGCATCATTCAAGTATGTCAACGTTCGCAGGCTCTTCATCTATGTGGAGGAGAGCATCAAGGCTAATACGAACTGGGTAGTGTTCGAGCCTAACGACGCGACACTTTGGCACAGGGTAGAGCTGTCAATTTCAGGCTTCCTTGATGGGCTGTGGAGAAACGGCATGCTCGCAGGTGATTCACCCGCGACAAGCTATTTCGTTGAGATAGGACCTTCGACAATGTCCAAGGACGATATCAACAACGGCCGTCTGATATGCAATATAGGCATAGCACCTTCGAAACCTGCAGAATTCGTCATCTTCCGCGTGACTCAGTTTACTGCGGAAGCGGGCGGCAGTGAAGGCTGATTCTAAAAGAAAGGAAGATGACAGATTATGGCATTAGCTAATACTTATGATAACGGGAAAGGTTCATACTATCCGTTGACAAAAATGAACTTCCTCGTCACCGTCTCCGAGATCGCGGGGACAGCGGCTTTTTCCGAGGTGACGGGAGTCGAGAGCTCGGTGGATGTCATCGAGTTCAGGCAGGGTAACTCAGGATCGCTTGCGCCTGTCAAGATCCCTGGTCTGGTGAAGCACGGAAACGTGACGCTCCGTATGGGATACATAATTGAGAGCGCCTTCAAGACCTGGATACAGGAGTGCGTGAGTGAGACGAGAGGCCAGATGCCCAGGTACGACGTGACCATAGAGCTCATCGATATCAATCCGGGAGCACCCCAGCAGACAGTGACTTCACCTTCGGGAACGAGGACATGGACACTGACCAATGCATGGGTGGCTAAGTATAATGCACCCGATCTCGATGCTAAGAATTCTGATGTGGCTATCGAGAGTGTCGAGCTGGCATATGAGGAGCTTGTAATACCGAACTAAGATTTACTTGTTCATATGTCTTAAGGGTACATGGGCAGTGCGCCCATGTGCCCCATAAGATGGATGAAAAAACTGTATAAGAGATACGGCGAGCGGCTTGCTGCGTTTTTTTTCGAGCAACCGCCAGCGCGCATCTGAGCTAATCGTCACGCATTACTAACTTCAAAGAAAATGTCGATATATCTTCATTTTCTTCTCAGTAAGTAATTGCGGACGCTGGCAGAACGTCCAGTGGACGTTTTGCGGGTGCGTTTTGATGTGCTATGCACATCAGCACCCCGGGGCCCCGGAGCCAGACACGCATGGCGTGTCTAAGCGGCTCTCAAAATATGCCAAAGGGCATATTTTGCAAATTTGCTCCGAAAAAACACATCCGCAACCCACCCGCCTTAAGCTGTATAAAGCGCTCGAAGTGCAGGCATGTAGGTTTTGCGGAGTTATTGTGAGCCACAGAGGCGGAACATGCGTAGCAAAAACTATATGCTGCACGAGAGCAATAGATATATAGATAGTTAGGAGGGAATATGGAGACTGTATATGAATTTACGCTTCCCAAGGGGTACATGGACAATGCCGGGGAGGTGCACAAGAGAGGAAAGATGAGACTCGCGACTGCGGGAGACGAGATATCGGCTACGAGAGATCCGAGAGTACTGCAGAACCCGTCTTACCTGACTATCGTGATCTTAAGCAGAGTGGTCACGGAGATCGAGGGCGTGGAATCGGTGACGGCTACTCTCATAGAGAAGCTCTTCACTGCAGATCTTGCTTTCCTGCAGGATATGTATCAGAGGATCAACGACATAGAGCCGCCCACACTCACGGCGGTATGCCCGGACTGCGGTAAGACCTTTGAGGTGCCGCTAAATTTTACCGGGGAGGGATGAGGCTCTACCCCGAAGACGAGCTCTACAAGGAGATGGCATTCATCTCGTACTACTTCCACTGGAGCGAAGACGACGTACTCGGACTGGAGCACAGACAGAGACGGAAATGGTGCAGCGAGATATCGGGGATAAACAAGGAACTCAGTCCCTCCAAAGACAAGAAGGAAAAGAGTATCACGGAAATGAAACCGGCAAGCTTTACATTCGGCTGAACGGATAATTGAGGAGTAAATATGGCAGGTGGAAACTACGACAGATCACAAAAGAAATCACAGCTCAATCCAGCGGTAAGCTACGCTTTCGCATTGGAAGTCGAAGCTGCTTTTTTCCTGCCGCTGAAATCGGTCAGAGTATTCACGAAAGAGAACGAATTTGATTACTATCAGGAAGGCGGACTGAACGACTATGTTCATATGCTGAGAAAGCCTATCTCCAAGCCTTTCACCTTCCAGGTGGAGAGGTACGTCGGAGTGGATGCAGGCTTCTTTGACATGAACTCCGGGTTCATAGATCCGCTTGCCTTAGGCACAGATCTGATACTGCCGGTGATACTGTATGTGAACAGAGCTCCCGCCGGCAAATTTTATAACAATTGGAGCTTTGAAAACTGCGCGAGAGCCTATATTTTCACGGGATGCACCGTGACAGCAAAGGAATAC
>JAEEGO010000251.1 GCA_016280355.1 Lachnospiraceae bacterium
AAGAAAACAGAGTATGCTCTGATCCCGCTTTTTTTCAGGAGAAAATCTGGATAGAGAGTATCGTTGATATAGTTTCTTTCGTAGATCAGATTGAAGCGGTCTATGGGTGTGCTGTTCGGATTGCTGTAGGCTGCTATGAATTCGGGGTCCGGCTTATTCATGTCAGATGTTTCCATCACGGGCGTGCAAAGATGCTCACAGCCGGAGATTGTGACATCGGGAGAGGCAGTCTGTTCCTCTGACATCCTGAAGTCAGTTATATACTGCAGTCTGTATTTTTGAGAAAGCTCACTGACAGCGGCAGCGGATGCCTGATCCAGCTTGCCGGTACGCAGCAGTGTGTTCTTTTTTATCACCTTATCGCCTATACGGTAGCCTCCGAGTTCTCTGGCGTTTTCGACTCCGTCAAGCAGGATTGCCTGTGCTTCCATCTGTGATCCTCCATGTGTTTTAAGATGTATGCGTCTTATGGACAGGGTAGATTATAACCCGTCCGCGGTGGAATGCACAACGGGGTGGATTATGGTAAAATCTGATAGTTGGGTTTTTTTCCGGGCTGTGATGACCGGATGATCGGAGATGAGAAAATGATAGATTACAATACACGCCTTCTATATACGATGAAGATGACAGGTCCTCTCACCATGCGCATGAGGATCAGGCTGAAGGAGCCGGTGAACGGGGAGATCCTGGATGGGGCTGTACAGAAAGCCATGAAGCGCTATCCCTATCTGGCGAAGAAGCTTACGGTTAAGGATGGGACATTTGTCTTGGAGGACAATGATCTTCCGGTACCTGTGATCGAAACGCGTCATCCCATGCCATGTTTTTGTACAAAAGAGATGAACTATCACATGGTCGGTGTCGACTATGAGGGATGCGACATCTTCTTTACCATCGCACATAACCTCGGCGGCGGAAGAGGACTCGTAAACTGGGGATACACTATCCTGTATCAGTATGTATGGGATCTTACGGGAGAGGATCCGAACTGGGAAGGGGTCAGAAAGCCCGGTGTAGGACCTGAGCCGGGAGAGGAATTCTTTCAGTTTCCCGATGAACTCCCGGATATACCGGTGCAATGGAAGGGATTTCCTCCTGAGGTAAAGACTGTCCCTGTGAATGAGATAAGCAAAGCGCTTGAAGAAGACAGAGCTGCCGGTTATTATTTTACCGTTTTTTCATTGGATGAGAAGGAACTGATGGCTCGTATCAAGGAGGCAAAGGGCTCACCGGTTACGTGGATCGCCGTACTCTATTACCGGGCTATCAGACGCTGTCTCAAAGAAGTGCCCGAGTACATGAGCATGGGGATCACCTGCGATGTGAGCGGACAGTACGGCTGTCCGGAAAGTATGTCTCTTATCACGTCTTTCCTTCACTTCATCATCTCTGCTGAGGATGCTGATATGGATACGGGAGAGCTGAGTAAGAAGGGCAGGGATATGATCCGTATGCAGCGCGATCCTGGGGCAGTCAATGAGATCATAAAAAAAGAGCTTCGCACTCTTACCGCAATGGAAGACATACCGGGGATAGACGGGAAGGCTATGTTCTATCTGAAAAACTCCATTGTGTCAGGCGCTGTACCATCGGCGCTTGTGAGCTACGTCGGGCATTATGAGGTGCCGGGTATGAGAGAATATGCGGAGAGCTTTGTGATCACGGGGATCTACTATACGGATGGCCTTGCCTTCATGGGAGATAATGGCCTATTCAGGGTTTCTGTAGGGCATAAATATGAAGACGCCAGACTGGTAAAAGCCTTTGAAGAAGAACTTGCGGCAGAGGGGGTAACCCCGATAGCGATAGAGCGTAATATCGATCAGAACAATATAGGGATCGTATTTCCGGAGGAGAAATGAGCAGACGGATTTATTCAGGTTCATTGATGGGGCTTTCAAGAGACAGACTGCACAGTGTCTCTTCAAACCCGTACTGCAGGATCATACTTGACGAAAAGATTGATGAAGCAAGGCTTGAAAAAGCGCTTGAAAAGGCTTTGGATGACTGCCCGTATATGAGATATACGCTCACTCCGGATGAGGGAGTGTTCCTTAAGCTTGAAGAAAACAATGCACCGTTTCCTCTTCTGAAAGAGGAGCCGGCAGAGATAAATGCAGCTGAAAACAACGGACATTCAGCGGCGGTATATTGCAGAGATAATACGCTGGGTGTGATGGTAAGCCATGCCCTGACCGACGGATGCGGGATCTTATGGTTTGCACGTACCATCCTGGATCATTACTTCGGAGAGAGCGATGGCATCTACCGTGGAGCAAAAGAGCCGGATTACGACAGGGACCCGCTTGAAGAGGAAATACCTAAGCCTGCATCTGATGTGCGCACCAAAGCGGCAGAAGGGCCTGTCTTCTCATTGCAGATGCCGGATAAGCCTGACAGGAAAGGCTTTTTCGTACTGAAGACTTCATATCAGGATTTCCGTGCTCTTTGCAAAGATATTGACGGATCCGCGCAGAATACACTGACGATGCTCGGAATGAGAGCATGCACAGAAGCGTGGCCCGAAAATGAAAAGAGGGTAGGCGTGCGTCTTCCTATCAATGCAAGAAATGTATTCGGAGTGCCGAATACGTTTCATAATGCAAGCTTTGCGGATATCAGGGTTTCTCTTGAGCCGGATGACCTGAAAGACGCCGATGACAGGACTCTTGTGAGGATGATCTCCGATCAGGCCTCACTTCAGAAAAATCCGGACAACGTATACAGCCAGTTTTTAAGCTGGAAAGAAGTGCTCCTTGCACCTGACAGGGACGAGAGGTTAAAGCGCATCGCATCTGTCATGGGACAGGAAACATTCATGATAAGCAATCTGGGACACGGTCTTATAGGAGAAGCCTATGCTTCGCATGTGAAGGCGGTGTTTACGGGCGCCATTGCATTTCCGCTGATGGTATACGGGATCGGAGCCGGAGACAAGCTGTTCTGTACAGGACTTGAAGCCACCGGCACAGGGGCTTACAGGGATGCACTGAAGACTGTTCTTGAGAGGAGGGGATTCGAAGTTGAAGAACTCGATCCTGAAACAGGTAAGACAGTATAAAAGTGTCTTCATAGCAGCACCTGTACTGATGATCCTCGGAGGGCTGCTTGAGACCATGATACCGCTTATGACAGCGCATATAGTGGACGACGGGATCTCACAGAGCAATATGGCCGAGGTAATGCGCTGGGGCGGATATATGCTCTTCTTTGCAGTCTCTGCACTTGTCTGCGCTCTTTTCGGCTATGTGGCTTCGGCGAAGGCTTCAAGCGGTCTTGCGGCAAATCTCAGGGAAGAGATGTTCAAACGGATACAGAGTTTTTCTTTTGCGGATCTGGATAGATACGGAGTGCCGAGTCTTGTGACAAGACAGACTACCGATGTCACCAACATCCAGACTGCCGTCCAGACGATACTGACACAGTTCTTTAAGACTCCCGTGGCTATAGTATATTCGCTGCTTCTTACAATGCAGCTCAATATGAGCTTAAGCTATGTGCTGATGGCAGGCGTTGCCCTCATCGGTGTGTTCCTGTCACTGATAATAATCCGGAGCATACGGATGTACCGTCAGGTCTATAACGATTATGACAGCATGAACGACAGGGTACAGGAGAATGTCACCGGAATACGTGTGGTCAAATCCTTTGCGGCAGAAGAGGCGGAGAGTAAAAAGTTCGATGACGCGGCAGGTATAGTAAGGCACGGCTTCGTAAGGGTGGAGCGCCTGCTTGCCTTCAACAATCCGGTCATGATGATGGCTCTTGAATTCTGCTTTATCGGTATAGCATGGATAGGAGCGCATCAGATCAGTGCAGGCTCCATGACAACGGGAGATCTGACCGGCTTTATCGCCTACGCTTTCCAGATCATGTCCTATATGGCGATGCTCGTGCTGTCTTTTGTACAGCTGGCTTCCAGCTTCGCTTCGATAAGACGTGTCAGTGAAGTGCTGGAGGATGAGCCTGCGATAGCTGACCCGAAAGAGCCGGTACGCGAAATGAAGGATGGTTCAGTGGAGTTCTCACATGTATGCTTCCGCTACGGCGAGGGTGAAGGAAAAAATGTACTTGAGGATATCGACCTTAGCATCCGCTCGGGAGAGATGATCGGTGTAGTGGGTGCTACGGGTTCTTCGAAGACATCACTCATCAATCTGATATCAAGGCTTTACGATGTGAATAAGGGCTCCGTAAAGGTGGGAGGAAGCGACGTCCGTGAATATGATGCGGATACGCTGACAGGAGAGATAGCTGTAGTGCTCCAGAAGAATGTACTGTTTTCGGGGACGATCGCGGATAACCTGAGATGGGGTAAGCCAGACGCTTCACTGCAGGAGATGGAGGAGGCCTGCCGCATGGCATGCGCAGATGCCTTTATCGCGGAGAAGGAGGGAGGCTATGAGGCTGCCGTGGAGCAGGGAGGCGCAAACCTTTCCGGAGGTCAGAGACAGAGGCTCTGCCTTGCAAGGGCGCTGATAAGAAAGCCGCGCATACTGATACTTGATGATGCGCTCTCTGCACTCGATACCGCTACGGAATCAAAGATAAGAAGAGCACTGAAGGAAGACATGCCCGAGATGACAAAGCTTATCATCACGCAGAGAGTGGGATCCGTCCGTGAAGCAGACAGGATAATAGTACTGGATAAGGGAAGAGTCGCAGGCTTTGACGGTCATGAAGGACTGATGCAAAGCTGTGAGATTTACAGGGAGCTTTGCTCCGCAGCGGAGGGATGATGAAGGACAATCTGAAAAGACTCTTAAAATACATAACCTCCCGTTACGGATTTCATTTCGCCGTGACCATGATATGCGTTATAGTCTCGGCACTCACGTCTGTTGTGGCTTACACATATCTGTCCGCTCTTGTGGACAGATACATCACGCCGCTCATAACCATGGAGGACAAGGCGGCAGGCTTTGAAGCTCTGGCGGGTGCACTGGTGCTGCTTACATGCATCTTCATAGCGGGTGTTCTGGCACAGTTCATACAGGCAAGAGCCGTCGCGAGCATGACGCACGGGACCATGTATGCTCTTCGAAGAGAGCTCTTTGACAGGATGGAGCGTCTGCCTCTTAAGTATTTCGATACTCATGCAAGAGGCGAGATCATGTCCGTATATACAAACGATACCGATGCGATCAGGATGATGATAAGTCAGGGGATACCCAATATCGTATCTGCTCTGATATCTATCGTAGCCATAATGGCAGCCCTGCTTATACTGAATATCCCGCTGGCATTTCTTGCAGTCCTTATGGTGGCAGTAGTCATGGGAGTCAGCATGAAGATAGTGGGATCGGCAAGGAACAGCTATTCGGACCAGCAGCAGAACCTGAGTGACCTGAACGAATACGTGGAGGAGATCTTCAGCGGACAGAAGGTGGTAAAGGTATTCCGCCGGGAGGAAAAATGTCTCGAAGAATTCAGGGAGAGGAATGAGAAGCTCAGACAGAGTGCCTTCATGGCTTCGAAATATACGGGCATAGTAAGTGCAGTGAACATGCAGGCGGGGAACATAGTATTCTATTTTCTCTTTGCAGTGCTTTGCAGCGTCTTTGTCATCAACGGATGGGGAGGGATGACTATAGGCAAGACCATCGCTTTCCTGTCACTTTCGAAGACTATGAATGTTCCGGTGATACTTGCTTCTGGTCAGATATACGCCTGCGTCACAGCCCTTGCAGGTGCCGGCAGGATATTTGATCTGCTGGATGAGGTGCCGGAAGAGGATGAAGGAAAAAAGAACATAGATGCCCGCGATGTGAAGGGTAAGGTAGAGCTTCATCACGTAGACTTCTCATACGTGCCGGGGACGCAGATACTGCATGATATCGAGCTGAGCGCCAAACCCGGACAGAAGATAGCGATAGTAGGTACCACGGGCTCCGGTAAGACGACGATCACCAATCTTTTGAACAGATTCTATGATCTCGACAGCGGAGAGATCCTGCTTGACGGGATACCGGTATCCGATATCCGTAAGGCGGATCTGCGGCATCTTATAGGCATAGTGCTTCAGGATACGCATCTTTTCACGGGGACCATACTGGACAATATAAGATACGGCAATCCGGACCTTACCGACAGGCAGTGCATGGAAGCTGCAAAGACGGCAAGAGCGGATGATTTCATCACACGTCTGCCGGACGGGTACAATACGATGCTGACCCGTGATGCCCAGAATCTGGCGGAGGGGCAGCGGCAGCTCTTAAACATAGCGCGGGCCGTGGCAGCGGATACGCCGATACTGATCCTTGACGAAGCGACAAGCTCTGTCGATCCGAGGACTGAACGGCTGATACAGGAAGGGATGGACAATCTGATGAAGGGCAGGACTTCCTTTGTGATAGCCCACAGGCTGTCTACCATCATAAACAGCGATCTGATCGTGGTACTGGATCACGGAAGGATACTTGAGAGCGGGAAGCACGAAGAGCTGATGGCAAAAAAAGGAGCATATTACAGACTGCATTGCAGGAGCGATGAGGCATCATAAATAACGTGAAATCAGGAGGTAAGTTTATGGATGTACTGAAGATCAAAGAAAAAAACGACAAGACTCTGACTGTCGCCTTTGAAGGGCATGTCACAAGGGAAAATGCCGCAGAGGTCGAGGAGGAGTTTTTCCGGCTTAGAGGTGAGAATAAGCAGGAGAACCTCGTACTTGACTTTGAGAAGCTTGATTATATATCCAGTGCGGGTCTTCGTGTGCTCGTGAAGATAGCAAAGTCAGAGCCAAAACGGGTCGTGATGACAGATATCTCTCCGGATGTCTATGAGGTGCTTGATGACACCGGATTTGTGAGGATGTTTGACGCACGCAAGGCTTTGAAGCAATACAGCTCGGAGGGATTTGAGCTTCTCGGACAGGGTGCCAACGGTGCCGTATACCGCGTCGACAATGAGAACGTGATCAAGGTCTTTCAGAAGAGCGCACCTATCGAGGATATAGAAAGAGAAAGGAATCTTTCACAGCAGGCACTGCTTGAGAAGATACCGACAGCGATCTCATATACCGTAGTGAAGGTGGATGACTGCTACGGCATAATGTACGAGCTGATAGACGCGAAGCCTCTTTCCATCGGTCTTAAGGAAAAGCCGGAGGACTATGATCACAATGTGGAACTGTATATAAGCCTGCTTAAGAAAATACATGAAACCGAGGGTGATCCCGAGTATTTCCCGTCGATAAAGCAGATCTATCTGAACGGCTTAGATGACTGCAGGGATTATTACACGGAAGATGAAATTGAGAAGCTCAAGGCACTCGTCAGGTCCGTGCCTGACAGCAAGACGCTGATACACGGCGATTATCACCCGAACAATATAATGCTGCAGGACGGAGAGCTGCTCCTTATAGACATGGGTGACATGAGCATAGGACATCCGATCTTTGATTTCCTGTCCACCGCATCGACTCAGGTCAATCTGGTGAAGCTGAACAAAGAGTTTGCCGAGGCACATACGAAGATGCCCGCAGAGCTTATCACGAAGACCTGGAGAAGGCTCATAGACGGTTACTTCGCTGACCGTTCGGAAGAAGATAGAGCAAGGATAGAAGAGCAGATCGTCATTTTCTCAAGGCTCAAGGTCGCGATGGCACCGATATACGGACGCGGCGTGGCACAGGAGATAATACAGGCAAGCGTGGATGATGCAAAGGCAAACTTCCTGCCTGCAATTGATGACCTGATAGGATCTGTAGACTGGTGAGGAGAAGAGATGAAGCGTATAGTACTTTATTCAAGCAACAGCAAACACAGAGATAAGAGCAGCAACTGTACCGTATATCCCAAATGGGCAGCGCAGTGGGACGAGATGGCGGAGCGTCATCCGGACTGTGAGATATGGCTTGTGGTACAGCTTAACGGCAGATATTTTCTGGATATCAAAGACGGAGAGCTTACATGCGAGCCGAAGAAGATAAAGCTTAAGATATTACCGATGGAAGCAAAGCTTAAGGAATTTCTT
>JAEEGO010000252.1 GCA_016280355.1 Lachnospiraceae bacterium
GATCTGTCGTAGGGCACCTGCTTTTTGTAGACATCCGCCTCATATGAGAGTATCTGGAAAGTATAGAACGAGATACCGAGCGGGAGTGCGATAGACGGGACGATAAAAGCTGTCCCGGCAAATCTGTTTATATTGGTGACTATGAATCCGAGGTACTTGAACACCACAAGTATCCCTATATTGAATATTATGTCAACTATAAAAACAAGCCGCCTCGATATCTTCCCCTGCCTTCCGGCCATGAGCTTCGCCAGGAAATAGTTCACCACTACCGATGCAGCGATCAGTATCACATACTTCGGCTCACCGAAGGCATAGAAAACTATGCTCCCCAACAGGAGCACAGCATTCTTCCATCCTCTCGGCACCAGATAGTACACGAGGAGGAATACGGGAAGAAACCTCAAAATAAATTCCAACGAACTGAAAATCATTTATGTAAACCTATCTCCGGTTTTATTTTCATATCAGATGCGTACTTCCGTCTGCCCGAAAACATACACATTCCGCCTGAAATAGCCTAATTATTCCTTATAGCTTCGAGTGCCGATAGCCGCATAGCCCTTCTGCTCGGTGCAAAACCTGCACCCATAGACACCAGCACCGCAAATACAATGGACAGAATATACATCCACGGGGGTATGATGGCTATCTGCATCCCCGACACCTTATTGATTATAAAACATATGATCACTGACAGCACAAGCCCCAGCAGTCCTCCGAAGAGTCCTATGATCCCTGCTTCTATCAGGAAAAGCTGCTGTATGTCGAAAAGCCCGCATCCCAGCACCTTCATCACACCTATCTCCTTGGTGCGCTCATATATGGACATCATCATCGTATTTGCTATACCTATGGCTGCTACGAGCAGTGAGACCGCTCCTATACCGCCAAGCAGAGCCTGTTGGCTCTTTGACTGCTGCTCCTGCTGTGCGATCCACTCGGAGTTGCTGTTGGTCTGAAAGCCCATATCCCCTATCTCTGTCTGGACTGCTGTCACATTCTCTATATCATCCACGATGACGCGCAGTGAGCTGTAAAACAGCTCATTATAAGGCTTGCCGTTCTTCCTGAGAGGCTGTCCGGGTATCGGCTTGTTCTTAAAGACCTTCTTATACATACTCTTCAGTGCCTCTATGTCACAGTATGTGTTCCACGAATACTCCTTATAGTCCTCCTGCCCTCCGGCAAGCAGACCCGCTGCCTCGATTATATACTTCTTCGGAGCCTGTGCTTTCTGTGATTCTTCCGCCTGCAAAGCCGCGTTTCCGTTAGCATCCGCCGTACCCGTCGTATTACCGTTTGTGGCAGCAGCCGCTGTCTGTGCACCGGAATTACTCTTAGTTGCCTCATATGCTTCCACATCGAATATGGTGAACATCTTGTCGTTCATCAGGTCTATATCCGGGAGCTTGCCTGTACTCCAGTAGATACTGTTGCCCCTCAGATCAGAGAAATCCTGCAATACCATGTTGCCGTATACGAACTTCAGCTCATCTCCCTCCTTGGGCCAGTCGCCCTCGGCGAACTCCCAGTTCATATCCTTCAGTACATCGAGAGGCATGGCTTTTCCGCCATACAGATTTGACATATAGGCTCCGGTCTGTATTATCGCCTGGAAATCCAGCACCGGGTACACCTGCTCCACATGCTCGATATGGCTTATCTTCTCCATTGTATTGTCAGTGAGTTTGGTATCTAAAGGATTGGTACTTTCCGTACCCTGTGACGCCGCGCCGCCCGGTCCGCTGCCCTCGCGCACTTCCACGGTGCGCAGGCCGCCATACTCTTCGATCATCTTCATGCTCTCACGCTTCATGCCCTCTCCAAGGCCCAGCATTATGATGATGGAAGAAATACCGATAGTGACACCCAGGATCGTAAGAAAGGTCCTGAGCTTCCTCTTCATGAGTGAGCTTAACGCCATCCCGAATTTGTCAGTGAATCTCAACTGTCACCGCCGTCTTTTCCGGACTTTTCGCCGTCCCTGCTCTCGTCTGTTTCTATTATCTCATCCAGCACAGCCGCAAGCTCGGCTTCCTCCTGCTGTCTTTTCTTCCTTCGTATCACACGTATGATAACTATGGTCAGCACTATCAGGAGTAAAGCCACGCCGACTCCGATCAGCACCTTCTGCCACGTCTTCATACCGGTCTCTTCCTCAGGCATATCGCCCGGCATACTTTCATCGACAAAAGCGGCCTGCTCCACCGACAGATCTATCTGCTTCATATCGCTCATCACATTTCCCGACTCATCCTCATAGGATATCTTTATCGGCACCGTTGCTCCCGGCATTTCGGAGTAAGCCATGCCGGTTAACATAACATCAACGTTACCTGTTGCTCCCGGCGCAAGATTGCCTACATAAGCAAGTGCCGGCTGTACCGACGGGTCGGATACTGTGACCTGCACGTTGTAGAGTGTGGTCTTACCCGTATTGAATATCGAGAACATCAGATTGCTCTGCTCGCCTATATCTATGACTCCGGGCTCACAGGTCGGAGTGGATATATCGTATTTGGACACCTGCTTTACGGGTATCGATACACTGCCCGAGCTGTCATAAGCATTAGCCCTCTCATCCTCGTATTTCATCACTATAGTCATCACATAGGGCTTCTGCTCAAGTCCCGCTTTTGCCTCAAAATCCATGGACAGATCGACCTGTCCCTCCGGCGCGATACTGTCTATATAGAATGAATTTGAACCGGACGTCGGCAGGAATGCAGCATAGCTTGCCTGCGTCTGCGACCCTTCCACGGTAGCCGTCAGATCCAGCTGGATATTTTTCACCGTGGTTTCCTTTGATGTATTTTCTATGGAAAGATTAAGAGTAAACTGCTCGCCGGAAAACACCTTCTCGGGCACGGTATTAAAACCGGTGACGATGATCCTCGGCATTGACAGCTTTTTATCCTCATCTCCGTCGACCGTTCCGTTCTCCGGGAGGCCCGTACATTTTACGTAAACCGATATCACAGTCGTATCCACCGCACAGGAAGGGTCCGTATAAGTAATATCGAAGTCGATCTTATAGTATCCGGTCTTAACGTTTTCCCTGGTCTTGAAGTTCCAGGCAACGTTATATATCCTCTCCATGTAGCCGGGCTGGGCATCTTCTCCGAGAAGCGTCCCGATCTTCTGCGTATATCCCGTATTGCTTATCTCGAAAGGAAAATCATCGGTCCTTGCGCCAAGCCTCGGAGTGATGATGATGTCACGCAGATTGTATTTGAACATATTGACTATGGGAAGTACCAGTAAGCATTCCTTTCCGTGGACAGCCTCAGGGGTCACCCAGGTGTTACCCGGCATCAGAAACGGGTTTGTCGTTGTCGCCTGGTTATATCTTTCGCCTTCATTGGCCGGGATGCCCTCTGAGCCGCCTTCATTATAAGTCGAACTCGGATTGGTCCCCGATGATCCGAC
>JAEEGO010000253.1 GCA_016280355.1 Lachnospiraceae bacterium
GCACTTATTGCTCTTGTCCTAAACCCTGCCATATCTTCGATCCCTGTTTGCGTAAGCCTCGCAAGCCTTTATAAGCTCAGCTCTGTCAAAGTCCGGCCATGCCACATCAGTAAAATAAAACTCCGTATACGCCATCTGCCACAGCAGATAATTCGAAAGCCTCTGCTCTCCCGACGTCCTTATCATAAGATCCGGATCAGGCAGATCCCTTGTATCCAGATGACTGTTTATCACTTCATCCGTGATATCGTCCGGGTCCAGCTTTCCTTCCTTCACCTCTTCCGCTATCGATCTGACAGCACGGGTTATCTCATCCCTGCTGCCGTAATTTACGCATATCTGAAGAGACAGCCCCGTAAGGCTGCTCGTGAATTCTTCCAGTTCCTTCATTGATGCAATGAGCTTCGGTGAGAACCCACCGAGATCACCTATGAACCTGACACGCATGTTGTTCTTCGGAGCCGTCTTGAAAGTACTTTTGATATAGGTTCCGAAAAGCTTCATGAGAGTCCCGACCTCATCCTCAGGTCTGGACCAGTTCTCCGTAGAGAATGCATAGACCGTAAGGTACTTGATGCCTATATCCCATGCCTCCCTGCAGATATTCTCCACATTTTCGGCACCGACCTTGTGGCCGTATGTCCTGGGCATCCCTCTCTTCTTTGCCCATCTGCCGTTGCCGTCGAGTATTATCGCTACGTGCTCCGGCACAGACCCTGACGGGAGCATATCGCTCATACCGTCATTATCTCTTTCTCTTTGGCGGCAGATGCTTCATCCACTTTCTTGATGTACTGATCCGTGACCTTCTGGAGCTGATCCTGCAGATCCTTCACGGAGTCCTCGGACATATCCTCGGTCTTTGTCAGCTTCTTTATCTCATCATTTCCGTCACGTCTGATATTTCTGATGGCAACCTTGCACTCCTCAGCTTTCTTTTTTACATCCTTGGAGAGCTCTTTTCTTCTCTCCTCGGAAAGCTCGGGAAATACAAGCCTTATCGTAGCACCGTCACTGCCGGGATTGATGCCTATATCCGACATCTCAATGGCCTTGATCACATCCTTGACCATGTTCTTCTCCCAGGGTGTGATGGTTATGATCCTTGCCTCGGGTATCGCTATATTACCCACCTGAGCTACGGGTGTGGGCGTACCGTAGTAATCCACCATCACCTTGTCGAGTATATGGGGATTAGCCCTGCCGGCCCTGATAGCGGCATATTCAGAGCTGAGATTGCTCAGGGATTTCTCCATCTTGGTCTGATATTTGTTTATTCTCTCGTCCATAAATGACCTCCGTTATTATACCGTTATCCTTGTTCCTATCTTTTCGCCTTTGGCTGCTCTTACTATACTGTTGTCCTCATCGAGTCCGAATACTATCATGGGCATCCTGTTCTCCAATGCCATGATCGATGCCGTGAGGTCTATCACCTGCAGCTTCTTCTCGACCACTTCGTCGATACTGAGCTCGTCGTATCTCTTCGCATCCGGATTGCTCTTGGGATCGCTGTCATACACTCCGTCTATTGCCTTGGCAAGGAGTATCACATCCGCATCCACCTCTATAGCCCTTAAGAGTACGCCTGTATCCGTCGAGAAGTAGGGATGTCCCGTACCTCCCGCAAAGAATACCACCTGGCCTTTCCCAAAGTACTTGTTGGCCCTGTCCTTGGAGAAGAGCTTCGTCATCGAACCTATCTCAAAGGGTGTGAGTATGCTGGTCATCATCCCTGCGGATCTGAATATCTCAGACACATAGATACAGTTCATGACCGTAGCGAGCATTCCTATCTGGTCAGCCTTGGTCCTGTCTATGCTTTCGCTGGACCTCCCTCTCCAGAAGTTGCCTCCGCCTATCACCACGCCGACCTGTATGCCTTCATCCACAAGGCTCTTTACCTGTCCGGCTACCCTCTGTACGGTAGGCTCGTCAAAGCCCGTCTTTCTGTCGCCTGCAAGGGCCTCTCCCGAGAGCTTCAGCAGTATGCGTTTTGCCATATGATTACTCCTTCAGTTCCTGAAAGAATGATGTGGGGCTCACATCTGCATAGCACTGTGAGCAATGTCCCTCTATAACTGCTCCGTTGTTGATCTGTACTGACTTTGACTTGATGTCTCCCATCACTATAGCCGATGTATCGAGGATGACAGGACCGTGTACGTCTATGTCGCCCTTTACCGCACCTGCTATGACTGCCGATGCTCCGGATACGTTTCCAAGTATCACGGATGCCTGTCCGATCTTTACGGAACCTGAGCTGCAGACCTCTCCGGTGATCTTTGCAGAGTCAGCGAAGATCTCGCCTGCCTTTGAGTCTCCGGTGATGGTACCTGATATCGTCAGCTTGCCCTTGATGGCTATGTTGCCGTGGATCGTGCCTATCACATCAAGTGATCCTTCGGATGTCACGTCTCCGTTGATGCTCATTCCCTGTGTGATCACGGATGACTCATCCGTAGCAGGTCCGTCATTGATGTCGAATTCGATTTCTTCACTCATGTTTTTACTCTCCTCAAATATACTTGTATCTATACTGTTTGTTGTAGTTGTTTCCTGAGATATCTGATCCTGCGTCTCCTGCTCTTCCTCGGCCGAGTTCATCTCGACTTCAAGTATCGAAAGCTCTTCTTCTGGCTCCTCCGGCTCCTCGGAGATATCAAGACTTACTTCATCAAACTCAAGCTTGATCTCGGGCTCCATCGGGATCTCCGACTCAGCGGTAATTTCAGGCTCGGGCTCAGCCGGTATCTCGTCTGCGGGGATCTCTTCCATCGGGATCTCTTCTACGGGAGCCTCTTCCTCGGGTATCTCCTCAGCGAGTACCGTATCCGCGAGGATCTCTTCCTCTGATACCTCGGGCTCTTCAGCTGCTTCTGCCGCCTCAGTCTCTGCAGGCTCCTCGGGGATCTCTTCTTCAGCGGGGATCTCCTCGACCAGATCGCCAAGGTCAGGTATATCCTCTGCCTTGATCTCACTTTCTTCCGATGTATCCGCTCCGAGCAGGGCATCCAGATCAGGGATCGACTCCGGCTCATCCGGTATCTCCTCTACCTCCGGTGCATCCTCCGATACTCCGAAGCTCACATCATCAAAGCTGTCTGCATCCGCTTCTTCTGACGGTATATCTTCTGTGATCTCTGCCTCTGAAGTATCCTCTGCAGCTTCATCCTGATCGCTGTCCATGCTGATATCCATAAATGACAGCTGTTCCGGATCTGCAGCCTCTTCCGGCACTTCTTCTGCCGGAGCAAACTCCATAGATGCCAGGGCATCAGCTTCATTCAGGATATCCTCTACGGACTTTGCAGTGTCTTTTTCTGCAGATGCTGCTTCTTCCATGGTCAGTTCATCGACCGCCTGAGAGAGATCATCCTTGAAATCTTTGAAAAATCCCATCTATTTCCTCCTTGCTTTATTAATGCATTAATATGAAATCTGCTGTATGGCAGGTGTATCCGAATCCATCACACAGAACTCCGCACCCTGTGCCAGAAGACCTTCTACCACCTCCGGAAGTGCCTCTACCGTACTCCCGTGCGTATCCGAATCATGCAGCAGGATGATCGCCACCCTGTACTCGGAAATATTGCCCAAAATGCCTGAGATGATGGCCTCTTTGGGATAGGCTCTGCCGGAATTGTCTCCGGGGTATATGTTCCAGTCATAGTACTCATATCCGTGCTGATGGAGCACGTCCGCAAACTGGCTCATAGGCTGCCTGCTTACAGTATTTGCGCTCCCTCCGGGGAATCTGTACAGTCTGGTATCTATACCTGTCTCATTATAGATTAGCGAATGTATTTTATCAAGGTCAGTTTCAAAGGCCTCCCTTGAAGAATAGATTTCAGAATACTTGTGGGTATACGAATGCATGCCGAGGGCATGACCGTCTTCTGCGATGTCTCTGTAGAGCGGCTCAAGCTCCGTACTTTCCGATGCTTTTCCGTTGACGAAAAAGGTGGCACGGACGTTATGCTTTTTCAGGATATCAAGGATCTTTGCCGTATTATGGCTCGGGCCGTCATCGAATGTAAGATATACCCTGGTCCTCGCGATCTCCTGCGGAAGAGTTGCCAGGACTGTGTTTTCTGAAACATCTGTACCTGAAGCTCCCCTCGCCGTGCCGGATGAGCCAAGTACATAGTTATACGATACCAGTGTCTGCTCCACATAGCTGTTCAAAGACACACTGCGCAGTCTTCTGTTGATATCGTTCACGCTGATGAGAGTGATCACAGACATGACTGCCGCCGCGACAGACAGCAGTATGGGTAGGATCATCATAAGCTTTTTTATCCGCTGTACCCTGTTATTCCGCATGCATCCTATTATATAGATTTTACGGGGTCTCAGCCATAACTACATATAGTGGTTGCAGGCATCCGGGACACATAAAAAACAGGCGGTTTGAAACCGCCTGTCCTTATGATCTTCTGCTTATACTCCCGATGTGAAGAAGCTTGAAAGAGATGATCCCGCGTCGTAATTACCTTTTGCGTTGTATCCGCTGTACTTTGACGCCTGACTCTCTGCCAGAGATGCTATGAGGCTGGCCTTGTTCTCTACCACCGAAGTGTATGATCCCGAGCCCGTAAGCAGACTCTTCATCGTTCCGGTCGAAGCCTTTTTGAACTTATCCTCATCTATCGTAAGCTGTCCTTCTTCGCCATCCTTCGTGCTCGTCGTTATGCCGAGCTCTGAAAGGAGTGCCGAATTCTGGCTGGTGTAAGCTATGAGGCTCAGTGTCCTCTTGGATACGCTGGAGCCGTCCTCAAACGAAGCTCCGCTCTTTACTGCTGAATTGTACGCATCCACAAAGGTCTTTGCCTTATCGTATATCTTGTTCACATCATATTTCGAAGTGCCCTTGGTGCCGTCTGAATACGTCACCTCATACTCCCCTTCCTTGAAGAGGGAATTATCGTTCAGTGCAGCAGCCGCCGACTTCAGATCCGAAGCCCCGCTCTTAAGCTTTGTGCGCTTTACTGTATCTTCCTTTGCCTCTTCAGATGTAGCATCACTCTCCTGCTTTTTGTAGTATGCCTTCAGGAGCTTGCCGTAGCTTCCGTTCTTGATGCTGGCATAGTCTCCGAGCATGCTCGAAAGTGATGTGGACTGGGTCTGGGATGAACCAAACAGGCTTGAAAAATCAACAGATGACATAGGTCTACCTCCTTATATCTCGATCGTACTTCCCTGTACACTTGCCCTATATATCGGTATATCGGCACCCCGTACGGATTCCTTAACCCCTGCTGTCAGAGCAGAGAATATCCGAAACCGTTACATATTGCATCGATAGGCTCGTTTGCCTCACAAAGCGGGCATTTCTCTCCTTCGTAGCTGGCATAGTCCGGCAGATCCCTTCCGGAATAAAGAGCCCTTATCGGTATGTCTCCGACCTGAGTTGCAAGTGAGAATATAGCCGAGACACCTATCACCTCACCGCCGTAGTAATGCACTGATCTCACGGCACTCTGAAGCGTAGATCCGGTAGATGCCGTATCTATTAGGATAAGGACTTTCTTGCCCTTTATCATGTGCTTGTTGTTCTCACGGAACATCATCTGTCCGCTCGTATTGTACTCGGGGCTTGTGATGTACATGGTCTGATGCGCATTGGCTGACATGACGCCCGCCTTGGTCAGTTTGTTCGCAAGATAAGCCCCCACGACCTCCATGCTGTTCAGGCAGAGTATCGTATCTATCACATTAGTGGAAAAGTACATTTCTGCAAGCTCTTCACCGGTCGCTCTCGCCTCTCTCTGCCTCGACTTCATATCGCTCAGGTCCATGTAATAGTTGACATGGGACTTGGGTGTGATGAAATGTCCTGGTATATAGCGGAGCACAACGTCCTTGTTTCTGTGAAAATCGATCTTTTTATAATCCTGCATAATCTACCCCCTGTGGATATGGTTTGTAATATATAAATACATTATAATGGTATATGGGTATTTACTCAAACATATTCTGGAAAGCAGGCTTGTCATGATCATAAGCAGAAACATAATCATAGCTGCCATAGCCGTATTGATATGCATTATCATCATGCTCCTGTGTCTTATGCTCTTATTCGGTCATGACAGGGGTCGTAAGAAGACACGCCGAAAAGGCCACCGCAGGCGTACACGTGCTAAAGGATCTGCTTCACGCATCCACTCCGCTACAAAGCGCACCGTACCGGAAAAACAGCCGGATGCTTCACCTGCAGGCATGCCTCTTCCGAAGCTGAAGTCACAGACTGACGATGAAATGCAAAAATTCGCTGAGATCACAAAGAGCTTTATCAGATCGAAATATGCATCGGAGATAAAGGTCGTGGGATTAAAGAAATATCATTCCGAAAGACACGGCTTTGACTGCATAGACTTCACTTACAGGCTGGAATCCGGCATGACTCCCGCTGCCTTCAGGCAGGCGATGAACCACATGGACACCGCCCTTTCAAATGTATCTGGAGTGGACACTCTTACCTTTGCCGTTGACGGCTCTCCCGACGGTCTCTACCGCACCACATTCTATCTCGGAAAATGATGCGCAGGGCACTGTCAGTGCAGTACCGCCTCCAGCGCTTCTCCGAGCGCTCTGTACTCTAGGATGAGCTTAGGTGTATCTTCACGTATGAGATTGTGATCTCCGGTCTTTCCGGCTGTCTCAAGCTTCCTTGCATGATCCGAAAGAAGCGTTGCGCCTACGGTACGTGCAGAGCTCTTTAATGAATGAACAAGTGTCGTGTATATCTCAAACTCCCCGTTATCACAGGAAGCTTCGATCTTTTCTGATTTTGTAGCAACAGAAGCGGTAAATACGTCAAGGGCATCCAGATAGTCTTCCACGTCTCCGCAAAGGAACACGCCAAGATCCGTATCCAGTTCTTTGATATTTACGATCTTCTCTGAGAGTATAGGCTGCTCATCGATATGCTCTATAGCCTCATCCGAGGAACGCTCGTGAAGGTCAGCACTCTCTGCTGCGCCCTCCCTCATTGTGTATCCCTTGTCCTCGTCTATCATCGAGATCATGACATCCGCTATGCGGCTGTCAAACTGAGCACCCTTCCCCTGCTCTATCTGGGCTCTGACATCCGACTGCGGCATGAGCTTGCGGTAGCTGCGGTTGCTGGTCATCGCATCATATGCATCCGCCACCGCTATGATCCTTGCTTCCTCCGGGATCTCCTGTCCCTTGCGGCCGTCAGGGTATCCTCTCCCGTCTATCCTCTCATGATGCCATCTGGCTCCGTACGCAAGCTGCGGCATCTCCTTGATATTCTTTAGTATCCTGTTGCCGACTACAGGGTGTTTCTTTATCTCGGCAAATTCCTCATCCGTAAGCCTGTCGGTCTTATTTATGATCCAGTCGGGCACGCCTATCTTACCCACATCGTGCAGAAGTCCCATCATGTAGACCTCATCCTGATGCTGCTCATCATAGCCCAGCCTGCTTGCTATCTCCTTTGAATATGCGGCAACGCGTCCGGAATGGCCGTTGGTATATGTATCCTTTGCATCTATTGCCTCAGCAAGAGTCTGAACGACATGGATGGTCAGCCGGCTGTTCTCCTTTGTCTTCTTATCGACCTCTTTGGAGAGTCCCTTCTGAAGCCGTACAAACTCGATGGTACGCTGCACGCGGAGTGTCAGGATCTTCGGACAGAAGGGCTTTCTGATATAGTCTACGGCACCGAGTTCCAATCCCTCGGTCTCCGTTTCAAGGTCATCATCTCCTGTAAGGAATATGACTGGTATATCCCTTTCGGGTCCGGATTTCTTACGCAGATTGCTGAATGTATCAAACCCGTTCATGCCCGGCATGACCACATCGAGCAGGATAAGATCCGGCACCGGTACCATGCCCTCGATATACTCAAGCAGCTCCTCTCCCGATGTAAGACTCGTAGTCTTTATCCCTGATCTTTCAAGTATTGCAGCGACACGGTTACGGTTATCCGCATCGTCATCCACTATCACAACCCAGTCCATAGCTGTCCACCTCCGGATACATTATAAGAAAAAAATGCGGATTATCAAAATGGAAAATCACGCAAGGACATGCTACAATTTTGCTATACCACTTCGAATAATATAAAGAAAGCGTGGATCAACGAAATGAACAATACGACATCCCGTGTACTTATAGTCGATGATATGCCCGTAAACAGGCTCGTCCTGTCATCACTCCTTGCGACCCACGGAGTCATGTCAGACCAGGCCGAAAGCGGAATGGAATGTATCGAACTCTGTGAGAATAACGACTACGATCTGATCCTTCTGGATCACCGTATGCCTGACATGGACGGAGTGGATACTCTTGTCCACCTGAAAAAGCTCTTTTCTGAAAAGGGCAAGGATACACCCGTCGTGTGTCATACCACCGACGAGGGACGGCAGAACGTCAATCTCTACAAGGCAGCAGGCTTTGCCGATGTGCTGATAAAGCCAATAGAGCCCGGAGAGCTTTTCAACGTGATCATGACCTATCTGCCTGAAAGGTCTGAAGAGAAAAAAGCCTATGAACCTGTCGTAAGCATGACAGTCAGCGAGGCTGATTCAAGACTTGAGATCGAGCAGCTTCCTCTGTGGCTTAAGACCGTACCTCATATAGATCTCGTAGCCGGCATCGCAAACTGCGGCTGCGCCGAAGACTATACGGATGCCCTGTATATCTTCTACACATCAGTCGAAGAAAAAGCAGACGAGATACAGTCTTTCCTTGATGCCGGGGACTGGACCATGTATGCCCTGCGTGTCCATTCGTTAAAAAGCATGGCACGACTTGTGGGAGCAAGGGAGTTAGGTGAGATGGCGACCCATCTTGAGAAGGCCTGCCGCGAAAACGATATCACTTCTGTCCGGGAAGATACTCCGGAGTTTCTTAAAACCTACAGGGAATTCTCTGTTCTGCTTTCACATTTTGCCAAAGAAGAGCAGCGGACCGCCCTGTCTGACAGAGCTGAGAGCTCCGCTAATGATAATGCATCTGATACCGTCGCAAAAAAACCTGACCGGAATATCCTTTATATACAGAGCGGACAGGGTGTCGTGATAAAAGGCATAGAAAACAATCTGGAAGCGGCGGGCTTTAATGTCATATCCATACCCGATGAGCCTGACAGGATCATCACGCACAGGAAGGATGCCGATATCATAATCTACTATCCCGTAATGAGTGACACTGCCCATATAGGCATCACCATGAGCCTGCTCGGCGAGATATGCCAGGACGATAACAAGATACTCTGCCTTACGGGTGAACTGACAGATATCAATACCGCGATGATGACAAACGGATCGTATCGCGTATCACGCTGCTATCCGAGGCCTGTGGACATCGATCAGTTTATAAGTGACATCGAGTACTTCTACTCTCTTGAGATGGATCTTCAGAGAAAAAAGACCATCTTCGTAGTGGATGATGATACGAGTTATCTACCGGTCATAGGACACTGGCTGTCGGGCTCCTTTAATGTATCCTGCTTCAGCGGGTATGAGGAGGCACTGGACGGCCTTCGTACAGTCACTCCGGATCTTATGATCCTTGACTATGAGATGCCCGGGATAAACGGCTATGAGCTTATGAAGATCATACGTAAGACATACTCGGAAACAAAGATCCCTATCATCTTTCTTACAGGAAAGAATGATAAGGATCACGTATTCCATGTTCTGGAGAATAAGCCTGACGGCTATCTTCTAAAGACGTCTCAGAAAGAAACAATCCTGGATTGCATACACAGATTCTTTGCTGAGACCATGTTCAGGCTGTCTCTTAAGGAAGACCGTTAAGCACTGCCTCTATAGCTCTCATAAGCCCGGGCTTTCCTTCTGATTTGGACACGACCCCGTCCGGTCGTATGTCGCCGCCATCTTCCGCACCGGTATCATCCATCCCGGTCCTGTAAAGGATCGGGATATTTTTATTGCTCTCATCCGAGCGCACTGCCTTCAGCACGGCAGGTCCGTCCATTTCAGGCATTGCATAATCAAGGAGTATCAGGTCGGGCTTCTCCCCCTGCAGGTAAGCCAGTGCATCCTTCCCCGACGTCACCTTTTTTACGGCGTGCCCCGCTTTTTCAAGCCATCTGCCTGTCATGGCCAGCATATCTTCATCATCATCGATCAGCAAAATAACACTCATTATATTCCTCCCGTATAAACAAGTATTAGAAATTATATCAGACTTCTTAAAACTGAGAAGAGGTCATCCGGTTGTATAGGTTTGCTAAGATGCGCACTCATACCTGCCGCAAGTGACATCCTCACATCCTCATCAAAGGCATCGGCTGTAAGTGCTATCACCGGAACAGTAACTGCATCCTCTCTGTCCATCTTCCTTATGGCACGCGTGGCGTCCAGTCCGTTCATCACCGGCATCCTAATATCCATGAGTATCGCATCATATGTCCCGATCTCACTGCTTTCAAAAAGCTTTACCGCTTCCTCTCCGTTTGCGGCATGATCCACCTTGATACCGTAATAAGACAGGATCTGCTCCATGATCTCTCCGTTCAGCTCCATGTCTTCTGCGAGAAGTACCCTTCTTCCAGAAAGCTCTGCTTCATGTCTGATCTTTTTCGGATTCCTTTCTTTTTCGGCAAATACCTTTCCAAGCTCTTCTTTGATATTACCTACAAACATGGGCTTTGCCAGGAAACCGTCCACTCCTGCAAGGAACGCTTCCTCCATGATCTCATACCAGTTGTATGTGGTCAGTATGATAGTAATATCTTCGTCCGTCACGTTTTTGCGTATGCGCTTTGTCAGCTCGATACCGTCCATACCGGGCATTTTCCAGTCCACAAGGAGCAGATTGAAAGGCGGTTTGCTGTTCGGATGATTGCTGAACATTGCCAGTGCATCCTCACCGTTTAGCACGTACTCCGATCCTATACCCACACGACGCAGGATCATCTTCGCATGCTCGCACGCAGTCACATCGTCATCAACTATGAGTGCACGTATTGTACGCGGGTCAAATGAATACCTGTCGCTGTTCCTTCCGTTGCTGATACCCAAAGGTACGGTCACCGTAAAAGAAGAACCCTTCCCCTTTTCGGATCTGACCTCGATATGGCCTGCCATCAGATCGACTATATTTTTGGTGATAGCCATACCGAGTCCGGTACTTCCTATCCTGTTGCTAGATCCTTCCACCTCTTTTGAGAAAGGCTCAAAGATGCGCGGCAGATAATCCGCATCGATACCTGCACCGTTATCAGTTATAACAAACCTTACGTTTGTCTTCTCTTCCTGACGTTCCACCTCTTCTACCGTGAAAGTGATGGTCCCTCCCGTGGGAGTGTACTGTATGGCATTTCCGAGGATATTGAATATGACCTGCTTGAGCTTCATGTTGTCTCCGACATAATAATCATCCATCTGTCCGATCACGCTGCAGTCAAAATCGATACCCTTGTCATCACACTGCGACTCCACCACGGTATTTACCTGCTCGATCATATTGCCGAATGAGAATTCCTCTTCCTTCAGCCTGATATTGCCTGATTCGATAAGGCTCATATCGAGTATGTCATTTATCAGCGAGATCAGATGTCTCGCACAGGATCCAATCTGGGTCACGATGCCCTTTGTCTCATCGTCTATATCGTTTTTTCTCAGAGCAATATTGTAAAGGCCCACTATATCGTTAAGCGGGGTCCTGATCTCGTGGCTCATATTTGAAAGAAATGCGGTTTTGGCAAGATTGGCTCTCTCGGCTTCTTCGAGTGCGCGTGTGAGCATCCTGCTCCTTTCCTCTTCAACCACGGCGAGCGGGACACAGCTTGGATCATCCGGTCCGTCAAAACTGTCCACTATATCGTTCAGGATATCCTTAAGCCTGCGATACTCAGCAAGAAGCCCCGGCGTTTCAGTCTTCAGTGTCTGCGTATTCCCTGCCTTTGCAGCCTGTTCCAAAGCCTTTGCTTTTTCCGAAAGCTTCAGGGCACCTATAGCTCCGGATGTACTCTTCAGCGAATGTACGTTGATCGTAAATGCTTCATAATCCTCGTTCTTCAGATCGTCCTCTATCTGATCTGCCTTTGCGTCTATGGATACCGCAAAAGTCTCTATGGCAAACATATAGTCTTCGGCATCACCGCAGTATTCTATACCCCTTTCAGGTTCGAGCTCGGGATGATCAAAAATGGCCTTAGGAAGCTTGGAAAGCTCATCATCTTCCTCCTCACACTGACCGTCCTCACACAGGATCACCGAATCCTGCGGAAGGTACTTGATCATCATCCTTTCCATCTCATCGATGTTCACGGGCTTTGACAGATAATCAGTAAATCCCGCACGTATCATCTTCTCCTTATCGCCCGATACCGCACTTGCAGTAAGAGAGATTATCGGAGTCTTCTTAAACTCCTCCGGATATTTTTCCTGTATGACGGCCAGGGTCTCTATGCCGTTCATCTGAGGCATCCTGTAGTCCAGAAATACCATGTCGTAATGCTCGAGTGCGAATTTTTCGATACATTCTTTGCCGCTTGTTGCCACATCGATATGCATCTTTGTACGCTTTAAAAGACCTGCTATCACCTGCAGGTTCATGGGCGTATCGTCAAC
>JAEEGO010000254.1 GCA_016280355.1 Lachnospiraceae bacterium
CTTATTCCGGTCTGATAAAGATATCAAAGGATGATCAGAAGAGAAAGATGGGAGAGCAGCTGTATGAGATGACATACGGCGCTAAAATGCATCTTTCCGGAGCGAAGGTTGAAAGACTGGAAGAGTACATGACCATACTTTGTGAAGCAGCTGATGATGAATACTTTAAACAGTCCGGCAAGAGACTGGAGGAAGGAGAAAAGATATGAAAAAGAGAGTGTTACTGACCGGTATCCTGTGTATGGTACTGGCATTTTCGGGATGCGGAAGCAGCTCGAGCAGATCGGCTGCTGCCGAGAGTGCGGCTTATGACGGAGGAAGCTACAAGGCCTCGAATGACTTCACCACGGCTGAAGCTGCGATGGACTATGATGAGGCAGTAGCAGCTGAGGAAGCACCGGCATCCGGAGCTGCAGAAGAGGTGACTGAGGCTGAGGTCGCAGAGTACGGCAGCAAGATCATAAGGAATGCGGATCTTTCCATGGATGTGACCGATCTGAACGAATTCGCCGAAAATCTCAAGAAGACGGTGAATGATTATAACGGTTATGTCGAGAGATCTGATGTCAATGACTATGATTCGGACTACTCCGAATACAGATACGGCTACTTCACTGTAAGGATACCTGCGGCTAAGCTGGACGATTTCCTGAGCATCGTGGAGGGAGAAGGCACCATCACTTCAAAGAGTGAGACGGCTGAGGATGTGACATCACAGTATGTGGACATAGAGGCTCATATAGATACCTATGAAGCTGAGCGTGACAGCCTGATGCAGCTTATGAACAAGGCTGAGGACGTAGAGGACATCCTCAAGATAAGGGAACAGCTCAGGGATATCAACTACGAACTGGACAGCCTTCAGAGGCAGCTCAAGGCCATGCAGAACAAGGTATCCTACAGTACGGTTACCGTGAATGCCAAGGAGACGAGATCAATAATGGGCGGCACCTCCAAGAAGAAATCCTTCTGGGGAAGGATAGGAGAGAAGTTTGCGGAGGAGTTTGCGGACGGATGGGAGATAGCGCTTGATGTGCTCATCTTCATCGTCACAAGGATACCGCTCTTTGCGATACTCGGGGTCTTCGTATTTATCGTAGTGAAGATCATCAAAAAGATATCGGGTAAAGAAGGAAAGAAAGAAAAGAAGGCTAAGAACGGACCTGCTTCCGGGCCGGCAAACACACAGGCCCAGACCGGACACATCACGAGCAATGTGACATCGGAACAGAACGGGAGCGATAAGCCTCAGGATAAATAAGCTTCAGGATAAATAGGAATGATACAGGCCCTGTCAAGAAAAAAACTTGACAGGGCCTTGTTGGTCTGATAGTATATCTTCTCGGTGCAATGATGCTATGGAAAAGCTGATAGAGAGGGGATTGCTCTTCGACCAGTACGGCGGGCTCCTCGGTGATAAGAACAAGAGGATATATGAAGCGGCTGCCGTAGACGACATGTCCCTTGCAGAGATAGCAGAGGAGATGGGCATATCGAGACAGGCTGTGTCCGACACCCTGAACAGGACGGATAATAAGCTTCGGGGATATGAAAAAGAGCTTCAGCTTATCGAAAAGAGCAGACGTATAAGAGAGCACCTTGATGACATGCGGGATATCCTGGACCGGTCTGATGAGGGACATCGGGATAGTGAAAGCGTCAAAAAGATGCATGATCTCATAGACAGCATAGAAGAGGAACTGTAGTGGCATTTGAAAGTCTGACAGACAAGCTTCAGAACGTATTCAAAAAGCTTCGGAGCAAGGGAACACTTACCGAAGAGGACGTAAAGACTGCCCTCAAGGAAGTACGCATGGCTCTGCTGGAGGCTGATGTCAATTTCAAGGTCGTAAAGCAGTTCACGAAGAGTATAGAAGAGAAAGCTGTCGGATCGGATATCATGAACGGTCTGAATCCGGGACAGCAGGTGATAAAGCTCGTCAACGAAGAGATGACGGCGCTGATGGGATCAGAGGCTGCAAGCCTGAAATATGCCAATGCGCCTGAGCCTACAGTGATCATGATGGCAGGACTGAACGGTGCCGGTAAGACCACAACCTGTGGCAAGCTGGCACTTCATCTGAAGAATAAGAGCAAGAAGACAATGCTCGCAGCGCTGGACGTATACAGACCCGCAGCCATAGAACAGCTGAAGGTCAACGGCGGAAAAGTAGATGCACCCGTCTTCGAGATGGGAACGGACAGGAAGCCCGTGGACATCGCGAAGGCTGCCATAGATGAGGCGAGAAAAGAGCATATCGATGTAGTGATACTCGATACGGCAGGTCGTCAGCAGATAGATGAAGCGCTGATGGATGAGCTCCACGAGATAAAGGAGCAGATAAAGGTAGACGATACACTCCTCGTTGTAGATGCCGGTACAGGACAGGCCGCAGTGGATGTTGCTTTGGGCTTTGATGAAAAAGTAGGCATAGACGGAGTGATCCTCACAAAGCTTGACGGCGATACCAGAGGCGGAGCGGCACTTTCGATAAAGGCAGTCACCGGCAAACCGGTACTGTTTGCTGCAAGCGGTGAGAAGCCGCAGGATTTTGACATATTCTATCCGGACAGGATGGCAGGGCGCATCCTCGGTATGGGCGACGTACTGTCGCTTATAGAGAAGGCCGGAGAGGCAATAGATGAAGAAGAGGCGAAGAAGGCAGCAGAAAGCCTGAAAAAGGGCAGATTTACTTTCAACGATTACCTCGACTCGATGAAGCAGGTGAATAAGATGGGAGGCCTGGGATCTGTGATATCCATGCTCGGTATGGGCGGAAAGGGCGGCATGCCCGAGATAGACGAGACCATGCTGAAGCGTAATGAGGCCATCATTATGAGCATGACACCTGCCGAGAGAAATGATCCGAAGCTTCTTAACCCCAGACGCAAGACAAGGATAGCCAAGGGATCCGGAGTGGATATCATGTATGTGAACAGACTCGTGAAGCAGTTCGAGCAGATGCAGAAGATGATGAAGCAGTTTTCGGGCGGGGGAAAGAAGAGAGGCAGATTCGGCCAGATGGCCCAGATGCAGAACATGATGCGAGGACTTAAACTATAGCGTTTTCGATGATCGCGTAATGTATGCTTGCATAATATTACGCGACCATCAGAAAACCTTCCTGACATGAGCATAAAAGGGACGTGAATGAAATGAGCGGATCGATATGCGAATGACAGGGGCAGCTGCGGGAGCGGCTATGCCACGGAGCAGCTGCGATATAGTTTATATAGATCATTCATTTATTCATAAAAAAGGAGAAAGACAATGGTAAAGATCAGACTCAGAAGAATCGGTAAGAAAAAGGCACCTTTCTACAGGATAGTGGTTGCAGATGCAAGGACATCAATGCAGAGCAACACTCTTGCAGAGATCGGAACATATGATCCTCTCAAGGAGCCCGCAGAAGTAAAAATCAATGAGGAAGAAGCCAAGAAGTGGCTTAAGAACGGTGCACAGCCTACAGAGACCGTAGCTCGTCTTTTCAAGAACGCCGGCATCACGAAGTAATACCTCCGTGTCGCGAAACTATAAGCATATTTTCAGTTGGAGGTAATTACAAATGAAAGAACTGGTAGAGGTGATCGCCAGAGCTTTAGTTGATGAACCCGACAAGGTGGTAGTCACCGAAGAGGAGACTGACAGGGAGATCAACGTGACACTGAAGGTGGCAAAGGACGATATGGGAAAGGTGATCGGAAGATCCGGACGTATCGCAAAGGCCATCAGGGCAGTGGTCAAGGCTGCGGCGACAAAGACAGATAAGCATGTTAATGTAGATATACTGGATGAGGAAGAGGGCTGAGCTTCTGTCCGTGGGGCAGATCACATCGACTCACGGACTCAAGGGAGAGATCAAAGTCTATCCCACTACAAATGATCCTCAGACGCGTTTTAAGGAACTGAAAAACGTCATCCTGAAAACGCCGAAAGAGGAGATACACGTAACAGTCGAATCGGTCAGGTTCATGAAGAACCTGGCCCTTTTGAAATTCAGCGAACTTTCCGGGATAGAGGCGGTAGAAAAGTACAAGGGAGCCTATGTATGTGTGCCGAGAGAAGACGCGGTGCAGCTGGGGCCTGACGAATACTATGAAGCCGACCTCATAGGGATGGATGTCATCACGGATGAAGGAGAGAGGCTGGGTACACTCGTGACCGTGTATCATACCGGAGCAAACGATGTGTATGAGATCGAACTGGATGATAAAAAAGAGACGGATGGGAATGAGGCTTCCTCTCATGACAAGGATAGTGGGAATAAAAAGAAACACAGACGCAGGGTGCTGATCCCTGCCATAAAGGACTGCATCAAAAACGTGGATGTTGATGAGGGCATCATGACGATCCATGTGATGGAGGGTCTTTTGTAATGAAGTATGAAGTGCTTTCAATCTTTCCTGATATGGTAGACAGTGCTTTCAGGACCGGAGTGACCGGAAGGGCTTCGGGAGAGGGACTTATAGAACTTGATACAGTAAACATCAGAAACTACAGCACAAACTCCTACGGCTCCATAGACGGCTACACATACGGCGGCGGAGCAGGCATGCTGATGCAGTGTGAGCCTGTATATCAGGCATATCTTGAAGCGTTGAAGAGGCTTGAAAGAAAGCACGGTGAAGTACGTGTCGTCTATATGACTCCTGTAGGAGAGGTCTTCAGTCAGAAGAAGGCGGAAGAGCTTTCGAAAGAAGAAGAGCTGATCTTTCTCTGCGGCCATTATGAGGGAATAGATGAGCGTGTCATAGATGAGATAGTGACTGACAGGATATCCATAGGAGACTATGTCCTAACTGGAGGAGAGCTCTCTGCTCTGGTCGTGATGGATGCGGTGGCAAGGCTTATACCCGGAGTGCTCAAGAATGACGAATCGGCAGAGACCGAGTCATTTAATACCGGAGGTCTGCTGGAATACCCTCAGTATACCCGTCCGCCTGAATGGCATGAGAAGACGGTACCGGACATACTCGTATCCGGAGATCACGCCAAAGTGGATAAATACAGGATGCGTGAGATGCGACGCGTCACTAAGGAATACAGACCCGATCTCTATACTGCGTATATGGAAGAGCGCGGGATATACTAAGACAAAACGAACAGTGAAAGACCACTGAAGAAGAGGATGAAAGAGAAATGAAAATGAGAGTTGGGAAGAAAGTCAGTGCGATACTGCTGATGATCATGATGGTTTCGGTCATCCTGACCGGATGTCTGGATGATGAAGGCGAATATGGCGAATACGAAGCAGAAGCCCGGCAGGAGTATGAGGAAACAGAAGGGCAGGAAACAGCTGATACGGAGGAAACGGAAACTGATGGCGATGCATCGGAGTCTTCAGGAGTGCTGGATCTATATAGCTATCCCATGGGGACAGTGAAAGAGGTTGAGGGAAATATTGCCGTGGTGACGATAGTTGCCGATGATGCTTCCACTTCATGGGATTTTGAGTCAGGAAACGGTGCCGATGTTCTGGCAGAATATCATGACAGGCTGGGGAGCGCCATGGAGTGGCTGGAAAAAAGCATTGCCGAATACGGACGGGATGTTCACTTTATCTGGGATTGGGAAGAACATAAGGAGCTTTTATATGAAGCATCGTTCAAGACTGATCTGGGCAGCACGATCAACAGCCAGAAGGAAGGTATTTTCGAAGCGGACGAGATCATAGCTTCTACTGTCAACAGTGAAGCGATCATGAACTCTTTGAATGCGGATGGCATTGTCTATTTCTTTGCAGTCAATTCAGATCCGAAATCGACCAACGTTTCCTGCTCGTTTGATGTAGGATCAGGACCGGAGAGGTCTATGAAAGACTACTGGTATATGATGGAGGATAAGGAAGAGCCGCCGTATGAATTCCTGGTACTGCTTCTGAATCACAGAAATGAGTTTATACATTCTTCGACGATAGCACATGAATTTATCCATACTCTGAGTGTGCCCGATCTGTATGCTGCGTCAGACATGATACCGCAGGATTTCGTGGATTACGCATGGGATTCGAAATTGACGGATATCATGCAGGATGATGAGGAAGAGGGCGCAAGGATAACGGAAGTGACAGCCTATTATATGGGACTGATCGATCACAGCGATATGGTTGATGAATGGGGGCTTGGCCGCTCAACACATTAAAGATCGTATTTTTGCTTGCGTTTTAGCAGATATATATGGTATTATCTTGAGGTTGCGAGATTTTGATGGTCCTCTGCACGACATACCGTGGCATGAACATCGGACTTTACATACATGGAGGTTTATTATGAACGCTGATATCATCAGAGAGATCGAAGAAGAACAGAAGAAGAAGGAAGTATCTGAGTTTAATACCGGAGATACCGTACGCGTACACAACAAGATCCGTGAGGGTAACCGTGAGAGAGTACAGGTATTTGAGGGGACAGTCACCAAGAAGCAGGGCGGCAATACCTCAAGGGCTACATTCACCGTACGTAAGATAAGCAACGGCGTAGGTGTGGAGAAGACATGGCCTATCCACTCACCCAACGTTGAGAAGGTTGAGGTAGTACGCAGAGGTAAGGTAAGACGTCATAAGCTCTTCTATCTGAGAAAGCTGACCGGTAAGAGAGCAAAGGTCAAGGCTGCAGAGTAAGAAGCTTAAAAGAAAGACTACAGGGCATGATCGGCAGATGCTGGTCATGCCTTTTCTTTTTTCTACACCATTAGCATGCTTTACGGATAAGGATGGCGATTGATTGCGTAAATGTATATATGATAGAATTTCACCATGTCGAGAAGAAGAAACAATGGGCTCAACTTCTATGAAAAGAAGAAGCTGATAACACATAAAGAAGTGTATGCGTTCCTGTCCTGGAGCGCGATCATAGTGGGAGCGATACTATTCTCCTATGTGGCGGTCTATGCCTTCGGTGTGAGGACCACTGTGATAGGAGACTCCATGAGCCCCACCCTTGCAGGTGGACAGGAAGTGCTCATAAACAGGCTCGTATACAACATCTTTGAGCCGGGCAAGGGGGATGTGATAGTCTTCAAGCCGAACGGAAACGAGAACGCACACACCTATGTAAAAAGGGTGGTGGCAACGCCCGGTGACAAGGTA
>JAEEGO010000028.1 GCA_016280355.1 Lachnospiraceae bacterium
AGGCCGGTGGACTTTGCGCATACCACGGAGATACTGCAGTCGGATCCGTACCGGCCTATCGGAAAGCAGGACTAAGTGGGCAAGACTCTCATCATCACGGAGAAACCGTCAGTCGCAAGAGAATATGCGTCTATCCTGGACGTGAAGGGGCGCGGAGACGGTCTGATAGAAAACGATGCATATGTGATCACATGGTGCGTGGGGCATCTGGTCGAGATGCTCTATCCCGATGCATATGATGAGAAATACAAAAAATGGAATCTGGGAGATCTCCCTTTTCTTCCCGCTGAATACAAATATGATGTGATCAAAAGCTCGGGCAAGCAGTACAAGGTGGTGAACAGGTGCCTCCACAGGGAGGACGTATCCGAAGTGCTGTGGGCAGGTGACTCGGGACGTGAAGGTCAGGTCATCGAAGAGCTGATACGCATGAAGGGCGGAGTCAGACAGGGCATGACAGAGCGCAGGGTATGGATAGACTCCACCACCGAAGAAGAGATACGGCGCGGCATGAACGAAGCGAAGCCATATGAGGATTATCGCAATCTTGCAAATGCCGGCATCATGCGCGGTATAGAAGACTATTCCATGGGCATCAATTTCTCCAGGGCTTTGTCCGTGAAGTACGGACGTATGATGAATGATGCAGCAGGGACTAAGAAGTATGCGGCCATAGCTGTGGGACGTGTGATGTCGTGTGTGCTCGGCATGGTGGTCAGAAGAGAGAGGGAGATCAGGGATTTTACGGAGACTCCCTTCTACAAGGTGCAGGCTTCCTTCGGAAAAGACGGAACATCCTTTACAGGTGAATGGAAGGCTGTAAAAGGATCCGAGTATTTCGAATCGCCCCTGCTTTATTCCGAGAAGGGATTTAAGGAAGAGAAGGATGCGAAGGCTCTCATAGAATCGCTCGGAGAGTATCACAGTGGGCTGATCTTCAAGGTGGACCGCAAGGAAGAGAACAAGAAACCGCCTCTGCTGTTTAATCTGGCTGAGCTTCAGGCTGCCTGCAGCAAGAGATTCAAGATAAGCCCCGATCAGACCCTGGACATTGCCCAGACACTTTATGAAGCAAAGCTCACCACTTACCCGAGGACAGATGCAAGGGTACTCACGGAAGCAGTGGCGAAGGAGATAACGAAGAATCTCGGAGGACTCTACAGGTATGCTCCGGTCAAGGATTTTGTGCTCCATATCAGGGATGAGAAGCTGCATGAGAATCTTGCGAAGACGCAGTATGTGGATGATTCCAAGGTCACGGATCACTATGCGATAATACCGACCGGAGACGTGTCGAGACTTGCGTCACTGTCTGATCTGCAAAGATCGGTCTATGACATGATTGTCAGAAGATTCCTGTCCATATTCTATCCGCCTGCCGTATTCGAGAAGGTACAGCTGGTGTCGGCAGCAGGGAAGGAAAAGTTCTTTACCAACGTGAAGGTGCTGAAAGAGCCCGGCTTCTATGAGGTGACGGGACAGGACAAAAACGATAAGACAGAGAAGGGTAAGGAGAAGGATGAGGACGAAGAAGGCTCTGACGGAAACGCAGAAGAAGAGTCTTCGAGCAAAGAACTGCTTGATATGATACTTTCGCTCCGCAAAGGAGATATAGTAGATATAGAAGGCTATACACTCAAAGAGGGCAAGACGAGCCCTCCCAAGAGATATACTTCAGGCTCGATGATACTTGCCATGGAAAATGCGGGACAGCTGATAGAGGATGAGGAACTCCGGGCCCAGATAAAGGGAGCCGGTATCGGGACATCCGCCACGAGAGCGGGCATCATAGAGAAGCTGATAAAGATAGCTTATCTTAAGCTTAACAAGAAGACGCAGGTACTTACTCCCACTGCAATGGGTGAGATGATATATGAGATCGTACTGATGACTCTGCCGTCCATGCTCGAGCCAAAGATGACGGCGAGCTGGGAGAAGGGACTGTCGCAGCTGGAGCACGGTGAGATCACTACGGAGCTCTACAGACAGAAACTCGATGAGTATGTAGCCAAATACGTAAATATGATAAAATCAAATAATCTGAGCCGGGAGATATCCGTGAAACTGTCGGATGTAAATAAGGTGTATACGACGAAGACTAAAGCGAAAAAGGAGAAATGATGGAAAACGCAAAGATAAAGAATCTGTTTACTCTTGAAGAGAGCATGGCAGGAGAGTTTCTTGCAGGATTTGAGTACCCCTGGGAAGCCCTAAAGGAGATCGGCTATCTTATCAAGAAGCTTGGACCTCACCTTGATACAGATATCTATGAGAAAAGGGGAGACAACATCTGGATAGCAAAGAGCGCTGTCGTATGGCCCACAGTCAGCGTGACGGGACCCTGTATCATCGGTGAGAGGACGGAAGTCAGACAGGCGGCCTTCATAAGGGGCAACGCTTTAGTGGGTAACGACTGTGTGGTCGGCAACTCCACGGAGCTTAAGAACGTGATCCTTTTTAACCATGTACAGGTACCGCACTACAACTACGTGGGAGACTCGATACTCGGCTTCTATGCCCATATGGGTGCGGGCTCCATCACATCAAACGTCAAGTCTGACAAACAGCTGGTAGTTGTAAAGGATAAGGCATCGGGTGAGAGCATCGAGACCGGCATCAAGAAATTCGGCGCAATGCTCGGTGATCACGTAGAGGTTGGCTGCAATACTGTATTGAATCCGGGCACCGTAGTCGGAAAGAACTCGAATATCTATCCGGTATCGTGTGTAAGAGGAGTGATACCGGCTGACAGTATATTCAAGAGCCAGGATGATATCGTAAAGAAAAATTAACCGTTCAGGAAAGAAACATGAAAGAGAGGTATGAGAAATGGTAAAGCATGTGATCCTGTGGAACTTAAAGGAAGAATACTCTGACGAGGAAAAGCAGAGCATCAAAAAGGGCATCAGGGAAGGACTCGAAGGTCTGAAGGGCAAGATACCGGGACTTATCGACATCAGGGTCAATACTGAGCCGCTTGCAAGCTCCAACTGCGATGTGATGCTCGACTCATCATTTGAGGATGAGGAAGCACTTAAGACTTACTCGAAGCATCCGGCACATCTGGAGGTCGCCAACGGAAAGGTGAGACCTCACACGGCATCAAGAACGTGCATGGATTACAAAGTATAATACCCCTATACATTGCAGACGAAAAAAGGTATAATTTTTATTCGGACTTAATCTAAACACAAGGAGGTCGGTACATGATTTATTCAACAGAAGTAAAAGCAATGTGTCCGGTACACCAGGGTGCTCATCATGGAGCAGCTCCCATACCGGAAGAAGCAAAATGGGTCAAGGCCAAGGAAGTAAAAGACATCTCAGGCTATACTCACGGTATCGGATGGTGTGCTCCCCAGCAGGGATGCTGCAAGCTGTCACTCAACGTAAAGGACGGTATCATCCAGGAGGCACTTGTAGAAACACTTGGTTGCTCGGGCATGACACATTCCGCAGCAATGGCTTCAGAGATCCTTCCCGGACTTACGATATTAGAGGCACTCAACACCGATCTGGTTTGTGATGCTATCAATACCGCAATGAGAGAGCTCTTCCTTCAGATCGTATACGGACGTACACAGAGTGCGTTCTCAGAGGATGGTCTGCAGATAGGTGCCGGACTTGAGGATCTCGGTAAGGGAACAAGGACAATGGTAGGTACCACATACGGTACTCTTGACAAAGGCCCCAGATATCTGGAACTGACCGAAGGATATATCACGGAGCTTGCTCTCGATGAAAATGACGAGATCATCGGTTACAAATACGTCAACTTCGGAAAGATGATGGACTTCATCAAAGCCGGCGACGATGCTGTAACTGCTGTGGAAAAAGCCTCCGGACAGTACGGACGCGTAGCAGATGCGGTCAAGATGATTGACCCTCGTAAAGAGTGATAGGGGAGGATAAGAACAATGGCAAAATTTGAAGCTTATGAGAGAAGAGAGAAGCAGATCCTTTCCAAACTGGCTGAGTACGGCATCGGATCTATAGATGAAGCAGAGAAGATCACAAAGGACGCTGGACTTGATGTGTATCACATGGTAGAAAACATCCAGCCTATCTGCTTCGAGAATGCCAAGTGGGCATATACCGTAGGCGCAGCTATCGCTATCAAGAAGAACTGCCGCAAGGCATCTGATGCTGCAGCAGCTATAGGAGAGGGACTCCAGGCATTCTGCATACCCGGATCAGTTGCTGACCGCCGTAAGGTTGGTCTCGGACACGGCAATCTCGGAAAGATGCTCCTTGAAGAGGACACAGAGTGCTTCGCATTCCTTGCAGGCCACGAGTCATTCGCAGCTGCAGAGGGAGCTATCGGTATAGCAGAGAAGGCAAACAAGGTTCGTCAGAAGCCCCTCAGGGTCATCCTTAACGGACTCGGAAAAGACGCAGCTCAGATCATATCCAGGATCAACGGCTTCACTCATGTTGAGACAGAGTATGATTACTTCACAGGAGAGCTCAAGGAAGTATCAAGGAAGTGCTACTCCAAGGATCCCAAGAGCCCCCGTGCACTTGTAAACTGCTACGGAGCAAACGATGTACAGGAAGGTGTTGCCATCATGTGGCATGAGAACGTGGACGTATCCATCACCGGTAACTCCACCAACCCGACCAGATTCCAGCATCCCGTTGCAGGCACCTACAAGAAGGAGCGCGTAGACGCAGGCAAGAAGTACTTCTCAGTGGCATCAGGCGGCGGTACGGGACGTACACTTCATCCCGATAACATGGCTGCAGGCCCTGCATCATACGGTATGACCGATACAATGGGACGTATGCACTCAGACGCACAGTTCGCAGGTTCATCATCAGTTCCCGCTCACGTGGAGATGATGGGTCTCATCGGTGCAGGTAACAACCCCATGGTCGGTATGACGGTTTCAGTTGCGGTTTCAATCGAAGAGGCTGCAAAGGCAGGCAAGTTCTGATCATATCAGACTGAACACAGATAACAAAAGAGGGCTGTCGCATCATCTGATGCGGCGGCCCTTTTAACATCAGCTTATCTTATACTGTCATATCAGCTGCATGAGATGGCAGTTTTCTATACCGGCACTCCAGAAGTCTTTCAGCGGAAGATGCTTTATCTGACATACTATGCTTGAGTTCATGGCTCCGTGTCCGACTATCAGGACATCCTGTCCCTCATCAAGCAGAGGGTAGATCTTTTCATCAAGAAATTCGCCGGTACGTCTGAACAGATCATCCATGCTTTCGGCACCCTCAGGAATATCCTTGTAGCCTGCCGGATCCTTAAAGAAAGGATAGATCAAAGAGTCCGGATCACTCAGATAGCCTATGTTACCCTCAAGTACTCCAAAACTCATCTCCATAAGCCTGTTGTCCGTATATATAGGGACATCTCTGTCTTTCAGAAGTGTTTCTGCTGTTTCTTTTGCACGTATGAGAGGAGAGCAGAAGCAGATGTCAAAGTGCACATCCCTGTACCGTATAGAGGCTTCTTCCGCCATGCGTCGTCCCTCGGCATTCAGGGGGATATCGGTCCTGCCCTGAAGTTTTCGCTCTATATTCCAGTCTGTGATCCCGTGTCTTATGATGTAGAGCATCTTACTTTATCCTTCTTAAGAACCCGCAGGATGCGAGTATGAAGAACGGAAGATAGACGAAAAGATATCTGGCCTTTGCTTCAAACAGGAGCTCGAATAACGTAAGTCCCAGCAGAGTGAGCTGTATGATGAAAAGACCATAGGAAGGGTCATAAGTATCATCGGGAAATGCAAAGAAGTATATCCCCGATACGGCACAAAAAAGCAGTATGAGAAGCCACAGACCCTGACGGGCGGCACTCATCAGGTCATAGCAGCTGCCGCCTTGAAGTATGAAACTGTCAAAGAATGGCGTAAGGAAGTTTTCCTTTACGGGAGGATTGTCTCCTGAGGTGCGTCCTGCGAAGAAGTTACCGTCTATGCCGTAAGCGAAAGTACCGTCCGCGTAGTTTACAAGCTGCTTTTTCTTAAGATGCTCAGCAAGACCTGCAGGTCCAAAAGCTGCTATACGCTCACCGGCTACCTTCAGGTTGGTCATGCGTTTCTCGCGAGGATCTTCTATCGAGTCGGTCAGAGCACCGTCTTCATCTATATATACTCCGTCAGACTTCGCGTTCAGTCCCATCATGAAGTAGTGAGTCATCGGAAAAGCTTTTCCCTTTTCGAGAGTAAGGCCCATGGAAGGGAACATGACAAGATGTATCACTATGTACATCAGGATGAAGCCGACTGCGGAAGAAGCGATCCGGATCATCATGTCGCGTCTTGAAGACGGTCCCTTTATAAGTTCGATAAAAGAAGCTGCGAGTACAGCGATATAGACTATGACAGTCTGGGGCTTCACGGAATATCCGAAAGAAGCCAGCACTCCTATGATCAGATAAGGAGTGATCGTGAGTGAAGTGATAAAACCTTCATCCCTGCCGGAGTAAACCTTCAGATAGATCCAAAGGATGAGAAGCGGAAATAGGAGTCCAAGCTGATCGGAATAAGTGATGATGATCCAGGGGGAGAGTCCTACGGCAAGGATATAAATGATAAGTGTCAGATAGGATACGATATATGAGCCGTAGAGTCTTCGGGTAATGGAGAATACCAGACCTCCCGAAAGGGTAAATACCATGCACTGGAATACGGCTATCGGAAGGATCGATTCGTGTCCGGTTATCGTGCGTCCGAGAAACAGTATCTTGTGATATAAGAATACGAGCATAAGGTTGTTCGGATGTGCGGAAAGATAGTTTATGCTTATATCCTCCTTCTGATCCCTGAGCAGATGGATCGCCGCATCTATGACACCGGCAGGATCCCAGTCGGAATAAAAGAAGGCACTGCATACGAATATCACTTCAAATATGAAAAGGAGAGCGAGTATTACGGGTACTATGTATCTGCTCTTAGCTTCAAGGAAGGGCTCGAGAGTCCTGCGTCTTAAGAAGGCCGGGATCGCTATCAGCAGGAAGATGATCAGCGCAATGAGAGCCACACGCTTATCACCGATGATAAACTCGGCTTTGAGATAATAGCTCAGCGAAGCCCTCACAAAGAATATGAGGAACAGAGTCACGACAAGATATAAAGTAAATAAAAAAGAAACCGCTCTTTTCATAATAAGGATTATACATTATTTGCACTAAAAGGATAAATCGAATATTTGTTCGATAAAGTGTTTGCAAATCCCAAATCTTGTGATAAAATACAAAAGTTGTGACTAAATGTAGAGAAAGCAGCTTGCTTTCAGAAATAAATCAAGACAGGAAAAAGTATGGCGAACGAAAAGGAAAACTACGGAGCACAAAGCATAACCGTCCTGGAGGGACTCGAGCCTGTAAGGCTGCGCCCGGGTATGTATATCGGCTCTACGGGAGTGAAGGGACTCAATCACTGCCTGTATGAGATCATGGACAACTCGGTCGACGAGCATCTTGCGGGATACTGCGACACCATAAAGGTCACACTGGAGGCTGACGGCTCGGCCACAGTCGAGGATAACGGTCGAGGCATACCGGTGGGAATGCATGAGAAGGGAGTCTCGGCAGAGCGTGTCGTACTCACCACGCTGCATGCCGGCGGTAAGTTTGACGGAGCTTCATACAAGACATCCGGAGGACTCCACGGCGTAGGCTCATCTGCGGTAAATGCACTTTCCAGTTCTTTGGATATCACTGTCAAAAGAGACGGTGTCATTTCACATGACCATTATGAGAGAGGTGTACCGACGGTAGAGCTGATAGACGGTCTGCTTCCGGTAATAGGCCGCACCAACAGGACCGGTACAAGGATCAACTTTACACCCGATCCCGAGATCTTTGACACGGTACGGTTCAAGTCTGATGAGATCAAGTCCAGACTTCATGAGACCGCATATCTCAATCCCGAGCTCACCATCATATATAAGGACCTCAGAGGTGATGCACCCGAGGAGATCACATATCACGAGCCTGAAGGACTTGTTGGCTTCATAAAGGATATGAACCACAACAACGAGCCGATCAGCGACGTGGTCTATTTCAAAGGGACCTCGGAGGGTATATCACTCGAGGTGGCTTTCCAGTATGTCAATGAATTCCATGAGGAGGTACTTGGCTTCTGTAACTGTATCTACAACTCAGAGGGCGGTACCCATATCACGGGATTTAAGGCTCAGTTCACCCAGATCATGAATACATACGCAAGACAGCTGGGCATACTGAAGGATAAGGATGCAAACTTCAACGGTACAGATATAAGAAACGGCATGACGGCCGTGGTATCCATCAAGCATCCCGATCCGAGATTTGAAGGACAGACCAAGACCAAACTCGACAATCAGGATGCCACAAGAGCGGTGTCAAAGATCACAAACGACGAGGTACAGTTGTACTTTGACAGAAACCTGGATACGCTTAAGGCAATCCTTGCTAGCGCCGAGAAGGCAGCGAAGATCAGGAAGGCAGAAGAGAAGAGCAAGACAAACCTTCTTACAAAACAGAAATACTCATTTGATTCCAACGGCAAGCTGGCAAACTGCGAGTCACGCGATGCTTCCCAGTGCGAGATCTTTATAGTCGAGGGAGACTCCGCAGGAGGATCCGCCAAGACAGCCAGGAACCGCATGTATCAGGCCATCCTTCCCATACGCGGAAAGATACTGAATGTCGAGAAGGCATCCATAGATAAAGTTCTTGCAAATGCCGAGATAAAGACAATGATCAATTCCTTCGGCTGCGGTTTTTCCGAAGGCTACGGCAACGATTTCGATATATCAAAGCTCCGTTATGACAAGATCATCATAATGGCAGATGCGGACGTGGACGGCGCACATATAGCGACACTGCTGCTCACGCTTTTCTTCAGGTTCATGCCGGAGCTCATCACAGAAGGGCATGTATATATAGCCATGCCGCCGCTCTACAGGGCACAGCCCAAGAAAGGCGATCCGGAGTATCTTTACGATGACAGGGCACTGGCCGAGTACAGGAAGACTCACAAGGGAGACTTCATACTGCAAAGATACAAGGGTCTCGGAGAGATGGATGCAGAGCAGCTTTGGGAGACCACTCTGGATCCCGAAAGACGCCGCATGCGCAGGGTGTCCATAGATGATGCACGTCTTGCTTCATCCACCACGGAGCTCCTCATGGGCAACGATGTGGCACCGCGCCGCGACTTCATCTATGAGCATGCACGCGAAGCATTACTGGATGTATAGATTCAGGCAGACTGAAAGGATATAAGAATGAACACTGACAGCAGGAACATCATAGACAGCGAATACTCCGACATCATGCAAAAGTCGTATATCGACTACGCGATGTCTGTCATCATATCCCGTGCGATACCCGACGTAAGAGACGGCCTCAAACCTGTCCAGAGAAGGACACTCTACGACATGGGCGAGCTCGGACTCAGATCCGACAGGCCCTACAGGAAATGCGCACGTATTGTAGGTGACACGATGGGTAAATACCATCCCCACGGTGACTCATCCATATATGATGCACTGGTCGTCATGGCACAGGATTTCAAGAAGGGACAGAAGCTCGTGGACGGCCACGGCAACTTCGGCTCCATAGAAGGAGACGGTGCGGCTGCAATGCGTTACACGGAAGCAAGGCTGGAAGCCGTCACGGAAGAAGCATTCCTAAAAGATCTCGATAAAGACACGGTGGACTTTCTGCCGAACTTCGATGAGACAGAAAAAGAACCGGAAGTACTGCCTGTCAAGATACCCAACTTCCTTGTAAACGGCTCGGAGGGAATAGCTGTAGGTATGACAACCTCCACACCTCCGCATAACCTTAAGGAAGTGGTCGAGGCAGAGAAGGCTCTTATAAAAGATCCTGACATGACCTGCGAACAGCTCATGCAGTATATACCGGGACCGGATTTTCCCACGGGAGGCATCATAACCAATGCTTCCGAACTGCCTGCGATTTACGACTCCGGATCGGGCAAGATCAGGGTAAGAGGAAAAGTCAGGGAAGAGAAAGGCAAGAACGGACATAAGCTCCTCGTGATCACTGAGATACCCTATACCATGATAGGTGCCGGCATAGGCAAGTTCATGTCCGATGTCATAGATCTCGTGGAGTCCAAGAAGACAACGGATATCATCGATATATCCAATCAGTCTTCCAAAGAAGGCATCCGCATAGTGATAGAGTGCAAGAGGGATGCGGACACGGAAAATCTGAAGAACCTCCTCTATACCAAGACAAAGCTTGAGGATACCTTCGGAGTGAACATGCTCGCCGTGCACGACGGCAGACCCGAGACCATGAGCCTCAAGTCGGTGCTCGCAGCCCATATCGCTTTCCTTTACAGCCTCAATACCAGAAAGTATACCAATATGCTGGAAAAGGAAGAGGGGCGTAAGGAGATACAGGAGGGTCTGATCAAGGCCTGCGACCTCATAGATCTGATCGTTGAAATGCTGAGAGGCTCGAAAGACAGGGCTACAGCCATGAGATGCCTGACTACAGGTGATACCACAGGCATAAAATTCAAATCAAAGATATCCGAAAAGGAAGCGGCAAACTTCAATTTCACCGAAAAGCAGGCAGGAGCCATCCTTGACATGAGGCTTGCCAAGCTCATCGGACTCGAGCTTGACGCTCTGCTTAAAGAGCACGATGCAACACTCAAGGCCATAGCTGAGTACAGGGATATACTCGATAAGCCTGCCTCAATGAAAAAGAGGATAACAAAAGACCTTGATGAGATTGCTTCACATTACGGGACGGATCGCAGATCGGAGATCACGGATGCAGTCACGGTTTCCTTCACCGAGAAGCCCATTGAGGAGATGGATGTCTATTTCGTTATGGACAGGTTCGGCTATGCCCGTACCATAGACTGCGCTACATACGACAGGAACAAAGAGACCATAGAGGGCGACGAGGCTTCTTTCCGATATGCTTTCCTTACGAAGAACACCGGAAGGATCGGTATATTCACAAATACCGGCATACTGCATATCATCAGAGTACTTGACCTGCCCATGACAAAGCTTCGCGACAAGGGTATACCAATTGACAATCTGAGTAAGTTTGACTCCGCAAGAGAGACCTTTGTCTTCCTTGACGATCTGGATGCCATTGTGAAGTCAAAGCTTCTATTTATCACGAAGAAAGCCATGATGAAGCTCGTGGACGGAGCGGAGTATGATGTAATGACCAAGAGGACGGTGGCAGCCACTTCACTGTCGGGAGACGACGAGCTCTTTACGATCAGGAAGTATGATGAGGAGACCGACAGACAGGTACTGCTTCAGACGGAAGGCGGATTCTTTATCAGGTTCTCAATGTCAGAGATACCCGAGAAGAAGAAAGGGGCAGTAGGTGTCAGAGGAATGAAGCTGACACCCGGCGATGCCGTAGAGGCTGTGTACTTCATGAACTTTGCCGATGAAAGAGTGATAGAGTACAAGGGGCGCGAGATGCCTTTGACGCATGTGAAGCTGTCCAAGAGAGACGGCAAGGGAACGAAAGTGAGAGTGTGATATATGCGAGTCATAGCAGGCAGTGCAAGACGTATAGTGCTGAAGAGCCTTGAAGGGACTGATACCAGACCAACCCTTGACCGCTATAAGGAGACCCTCTTCAATACCATGCAGACCTATGTGCCGGACAGCTTCTTCATCGACGTATGTGCAGGCACGGGAGCCATAGGCATAGAGGCTTTAAGCAGGGGAGCTGACAAGGCTGTCTTCATAGAAAACAACAGGAAAGCCATAGCAGTTATAGAAGAGAATCTCGAGCGTACTCATCTTGCCGACAGGGCGCAGGTACTTACCGCCGATGCCATTACCGGACTCATGCAGACCGAAAACAAAGGACCTGCCGGTGTGATCTTCATAGATCCTCCGTACGGCAGGAATCTCGAAGAGCAGATCATGAAGCTTTTGTCATCTTCAAAGCTCGTGGATGATGACACCCTGATAGTCATCGAAGCTTCAAATGACACCGAACTTGATTATCTTGGCGCATTAGGCTTTAATATAATAAAGACCAAGGAATACCGTACCAATAAGCATGTATTTATCATGAAAGGCTGAGCAAATGTCTAATGCGGTTTATCCGGGATCGTTCGATCCCGTGACTTACGGACACATCGATGTTATCAAAAGAGCATCTCATCTTTTTGATACCCTGACGGTATCAATACTGAATAACGGGGCAAAAACTCCGTTGTTTTCTGTAGATGAACGTGTTAATATGTTACTTGATGTGTGTCGCGATATTCCCAATGTTAAAGTTGATTCATTCTCGGGACTTACCGCGAAATACGTACAGGAAAATCATTTCGATGTCATCATCAGAGGACTGAGAGCTGTCACAGATTTTGAGTATGAGCTCCAGATGGCACAGACGAACAGGAAGCTGGCACCCGAGGCGGACACTGTATTCCTGACCACGAGTCTGGAGTATGCATACCTCTCATCCACAACAGTCAAAGAGGTAGCCTGCTACGGAGGAGATATCAGCAAGTTCGTACCTAAAAGCATTGAGGAGATGATACATCAGAAGTATGAGTTAAGGAGCAAAAATGGCAAGTAAGATTGAACAGACAATCGATGACATCTATGAGTATCTGGACAGCTGCAAGTATGCAGCCTTCAGTAATAAAGAAAGCATCATAGTAAATAAGGACGATATATATGAACTCCTTGAGGAGCTCAAGAACAATACTCCTGATGAGATAAAGAATGCGAGACAGCTGGCTGCAAACAGGGATGCGATACTGGAGCAGGCAAAGGCGAGAGCAAACGAGATGCTCGAGAAGGCTGCAGAGAAGCAGGGTGAGCTCATAGAGAAGAATGAGATCATGCAGCAGGCATATGCACAGGCTACAGAGGTAGTAGAGCAGGCCAAGATGCAGGCATACGATATGCTCAATCAGGCAACGACCGAAGCTAATAATTACCAGCTCTCAGCTGTAAGATATACCAGTGATTCACTGGCAAATATATCCGATATCCTTACCAAGGCCATCAACGAAGCTCAGGGCAGATATTCGGATCTGATCACCTCTCTGTCGGAGTGTCTCAAGGTCGTAAACAACGACAGGACACAGCTTACCATGGCTGCCGATGTAGAGCAGGTCAATATACCCGGGACCGAGCCTCAGGTAAGGCAGCAGGCAGGGGCAAGACCCGCTACTCCTCCCAATGTATCAGGAGCACAGGATGCAGGGGCAGCAAAGCCTCCCGTAGTTGACAGAGCCAATTCCATACGTGAATCCATAAACGACGATGATATAGATAATATATGAGCGTACTTGGCGACATTGAACCGAAGAACGTATTCAGTTTTTTTGAGGAGATCTGCGCCATACCTCACGGGTCCGGTGATGTCAAACAGCTGTCGGACTATCTGAAGAAATTTGCAAAAGACAGGAAGCTAAAGGTAAGACAGGAGCCCTGCGGCAACATCATAATATATAAGGATGCATCGGCAGGATATGAGAAATCACCTGCAGTCTGTATTCAGGGCCATATGGACATGGTCTGTGAGAAGGCATCCGATTCCAGACACAACTTCAAAAAAGATCCTCTTCCCATTGCGGTAATGGATGACGAGGTATTTGCAAGAGGCACCACTCTGGGGGCCGATGACGGCATAGCTCTTGCAATGGCTCTTGCGATACTTGATTCCGATGAGTATGCGCATCCGCCTCTTGAGGTCGTATTCACCGTGGACGAAGAGGTGGGCATGGAAGGAGCAAAGGCTCTTGATTTCAATGCAATAAAGGCAAGAAGAGTGATAAACCTCGACTCTGAGGATGAGGGTGTATTCTTCGTAAGCTGTGCGGGAGGACTTAGAGGCAATATCAACCTCGATATAGAATACAAGCAGCACTCCGGCATAGAGTACGATGTAGTCATTTCCGGACTTAATGGCGGTCATTCCGGTGAGATGATAGACAGATATAATGCAAATGCCATCATCATCATGGGAAGACTTCTGCGTTTCCTGCAGAGCAGGATGAAGATACGTATACTTGAGCTCTCGGGCGGACTGATGGACAATGCGATCCCGAGAGAGGCAGGCTGCCATCTCCATGTATCCAAAGAGAACTCCACGACCTTCGAAGATACGGTCGCAGAATTTGAGCAGATAATAAAGAACGAATACAAAGCCAACGAGAGCAATATAATGATATATTGTGAAAATCTCGGCATGAGCCACAAGCCGGCATTAAGGTCCGGCAGTGCAAAGGATATCGTCTTCCTGCTGCGCACGGTTCCCGACGGGATCATCAGGATGTGCAGGGAAGCCGGACAGGAAGGGCTCGTAGAGACAAGCCTCAACTTCGGCATCATGAGACTCGACGATGAGAAGTTCACTCTTGAAGCTGCACTTAGAAGCTCGGTCTCCACTCAGAAATATGCCCTGTCAGACAGGCTTGGAATGCTGGCTGATGCTGTAGGGGCCGAATATACCGAAAAGGGTGATTATCCTGCATGGGAATACAACAGTGAATCCGAGATGCTGCCCATCTTAAAGAGACTTTATGAGGAGCAGAGCGGTGAGGCAGCTGTCATAAAAGGCATACATGCAGGACTTGAGTGCGGTGTCATTTATCATGCTCTGAAGCCTGTTGATATCGTTTCATTCGGACCCACGATAAAGAGTGCACACACCCCGAAGGAGACTCTTTCTGTAGAGTCTACTCAGAGAACATTTAAGCTGCTCTGTGATCTGCTCGGTGAGCTGAAATGAAGTCAGCAAAGGGTGAATACGGTCATATCAGCACCATGAAGCTCGTTTCATGTCTTACATCCGCCGGTTTCTTTCTGGCGGCGCTTGTCATCTATCTGGCAGGTGCGTATGTCTTCCCTGATCAGAAGATAATGGTAAGGATAGTATCAATGCTTATCTGCATACCGGCTGCCATGGCAGTCGTACGCTTCATCCTCTTCATGCAGGTGAAGCAGGGGGAGAGCAGTATCCGCGATCTTACCGAGGAAGCGAGGGGAAGTGTGCCTGTCTTTTATGATGCACTGCTCACCACATATGAGAAAAACTACTATATAAATGTCTTTGCTGCAGCAGACAATGAGCTTGCAGGCTATACGGTTACGGGCGGAAAGGATATACCTGCCATAGAGAAGCATCTTCGGGAGATATACGGGCAGAATGACAAGGGAAACATACACATTAAGATATTCAGTGATATGAGTGCTTTCACCGGAAGGCTCAAAAATCTGGCAGAAGGCTACGGCGGCGATACGGACGCGGATCTTGCGGTGCTACATCTCATAGAGAGGATATCGCTTTGAGAGAGTATCTGATATCCGACAGCGAGGCGGGACTTACTCTGCTGAAGTATTCATCAAAGATGCTTGAGCATGCTCCGCAAAATCTTATCCACAAATTCTTAAGGAACAAGAACATAGAATTAAACGGCGGCAAAGCTGACGGACACAAGGTACTATCCGCAGGCGACAGGGTCGCTTTTTTTCTTTCCGACGAGACCTTTGAGAAGTTTCACGGAAGGGCGGAAGAGACTATCGCTTATGAGCTTACACTTGAGCCGGAAAGAGTGCTTTATGAGGATGATGATTATCTCTTCTATGATAAGCCTGCCGGTCTTCTGACACAGAAAGATGCAAGCGGCAAGATCAGCCTCAACGATATGCTCATAGCATATACGGGAAAGAGCGGGGTCTTCCGTCCGTCGGTATGCAACAGACTGGATACCAATACATCCGGCATAGTACTGTGCGGCAAATCTGTCATTGGTTTGAAGAAGCTCACCCAGGCTGTCAGGGAGCGCAGGATACGCAAGTATTACAGGGCGGTGCTTTCCGGACGTATCGATGAGGACATGCATCTTGTGGCATTCATCAGTCCGTCAGACGGAGAGGGAAAGGTCCATGTATCAGACAGACCGACGAGCGGATACAAGGAGATAATAACTGACCTTGAGGTGATACGAAGAAATGATGAGGCTACATATGCGGAGCTTGCTCTGATCACCGGAAGGAAGCACCAGATACGTGCTCAGGCTGCCCATACGGGACATCCTGTACTTGGGGATCGTAAGTACGGAGTGTCGAATGGCAGGAAGGAAGCGAAGAGACAGATGCTGCATGCATACCGTATAGAGCTTCCTGAGGATATACTGGATGGGATGACTGTATTTGCCCCGATTCCGGCAGACATGGAAAAGTGTCTTGTGAAGATGGGGCTTTCGGACTAAGGTAACTGATATGGCTACATGGAAATCAAGAGGACTCAGGGGATCTGCCCTTGAGGATATGGTCAACAGGACAAATGAAAAGTACGAGCAGTCTCATCTTGCTCTCGTGCAGAAGATACCTACGCCCATCACTCCGATAAAGCTTGATAAGGCCTCACATCAGATAACTCTGGCTTACTTTGACCAGCAGTCTACCGTAGACTATATAGGGGTGGCACAGGGGGTACCGATCTGCTTTGATGCAAAGGAGTGCAGGACGGATACCTTCCCCTTAAGCAACATACATGAGCATCAGGTATATTTCATGGAGGAGTTCGAGAATCAGGAGGGAGTTGCCTTCATCCTCATACACTATACCGAGCGGCAGCTTATGTATTATCTTACTTTCAGACAGCTGATGATCTTCTGGAGGCGGATGAAGGACGGAGGACGCAAGAGCTTCCGCCTCGATGAGCTCGACATGAGCTATGAGATACGGCCCAAGCCCGGCATCCTTATACCATATCTTGATTATATCCAACTCGATCTTGACAGAAGAGGGTGAAAAATCCTTGACTAAATATGGTAGACAAAATGTAAAAAAGTGATATAATGTCTACTACATGTTGTGTACGAGATCGAGTTCGGAGGTTTGATATGAAGTTCCCGGAGAAGCTGGTAAAGGGATTGAAGATACTAAATACAGGAAAGGCGGGACTGCCAACAGGCATAGCTCAGGCGGTGCTTCTTGCCGCACTGATCATAATAAGTGCCACGGGAGTCGTGATGCCGCCGCTTACGATCACTCTTGCAGCCGTTTCACTGCTGATCGGGGTATGCATGCTCATCGGGAACAGACTGTATATCACTGAGACGGATACCACACTCGGCAGAGTCAGCGCCGAGAACGAACTCAACAAGATAAATGTAGTACGCATCGCCCAGATAGCAAAGGGCGTCAATGAAGATATGGCAAAGGCCGAGGAGTCACTTGCAGAGATCATGCAGGCTACCGAGGGTATGAACGATTCACTGAATGATATCTCGCAGGGAGTCGAGTCAAACAAGAGCGCCATAACATCTCAGACTACCCAGACACAGGACATTCAGTCTATTATTACGGAAGTAAACGACAGATCCAAGGCTGTCCTTGAGTGCACCACGGATACAAAGGATGCCGCAGAGTGCGGCACTATAGCCATGGATGAGCTTGATACACATGTAAAGAATAATATGGAGATAGGCACTCAGATGAGAAAGTCTGCAAAGAGCCTGAAAGACAGATCTGAGCAGGTCAGCGGCATCAATGACCTGATCCTCACCATATCATCTCAGACCAATCTGCTCGCACTCAATGCTTCAATAGAAGCAGCCAGAGCGGGAGAGGCAGGAAGAGGCTTTGCAGTGGTTGCGGATCAGATCAGGGCACTTGCCGAGCAGACAAAGGAGGCTACCGAGCAGATCAGCGAGGTACTTTCAGGTCTGTCCAATGATGCCGATGAAGTGGCACAAAAGGTTGATATGAGTGCAGAGCTTTCCGAGAAAGAGCAGGAAGCAGCAGCTCAGGCGAAGGAATACTTAAGCTCCGTATGTGAGAGCGTGGCCCGTCTCGGAGGAGATACTGAGCAGATAGGCGGTCTCGCAGACAGGCTTAACGGTGCGAATAACGAGATAGTGGACAGCGTATCCACATTGTCTGCATCATCCGAGCAGATCAAAGCCACCACCAATGAGGTGACTGAGCAGAGCAGCAAGAATGTGGAACTTGTAGGCAATTTCCAGAAGCTTATGCTCGAGATCAGCAGCATGGTATCTGAGCTTAAGATGCCGCAGCCCGCACAGAACGGGATGCAGACGGCCGCGGCTGAGTCATGAAGCGCAATATAGCGCGTATAGTATTTCTTGTGATAGCCATAGCATGCTTTGGCTATGTAGGCTGGTATTATTATGATCTAAAGAGGACGGAGAGTGATGTCTCCGCCCTTTCTGCGAGGATGGGAAGTACAGGGGCTGCTGCAGTGCCGGGTACCGACCAGACAGCACCCGCTCCCGAGGACACGGAAGAGGAAGAAGAGGGGCAGAGGGTTCTCTATGTGCTTCCAGACTTCGAGCCTCTGCTTGACAAAAATCAGAACATAATCGGCTGGATAGCCATCGAAGGCACCAAAGTCAATTATCCCGTCATGCAGTCCGTGAACGGAGACAGCAATTATTATCTTAATCACAACTTTGATCAGCAGGAAGATAAGAACGGCTCACTCTTCCTCGATGACAGATGCGATGTGATCAAGCCCACAGCCAATCTCATAATTTACGGACACCATATGAGGAGCGGCGCGATGTTCGGTGATCTCGACAACTACAAGTCGGAGAGCTTCTACAAGGCACATCCCTATATAGTCTTCAATTCTCTCTATGAGACCGGGACCTGGGCCGTGATGGCGGCTTTCGAGTCCAAAGCCTATACCGATGCGGATATAGGCTTCAGATACTATGATTTCATCGATCCCCAGACAGAAAAGGAATTTCGTAACGGCGTAAACAACATGAAATCCCTGTCAATGTACGATACCGGCGTAGACGCTGTCTTCGGTGACAGACTGATCACTCTTTCCACCTGTGACTACGAAGAAGAGAACGGACGATTCGTGGTAGTGGCCAAGAAAGTAGCGGATTAAAACATTTTGAGAAAACCGGATTATCTGATAAAATGTACACATATGTGTACATTTTTTAGAATGAACTTTTTTGATGAAATCAGATAAAACCCGGGATGAAAAAAAGCTCTCATTAAGAAACACACTGATAGCCGTCGTTGTGACGCTGTTTTTTGTCGGCATCATCTTTATGTATTATACGATGCTCTACAGCGAGAAACGCAGCAACATCATCAAGAGCGGTGAGATGACGGCTAAGGAATCTGCGGATCATATCGATCACTATCTTCAGACAAATATAGATGCGGTAAACCTTGCTGCTTTTACTCTGGATGAGATGCTGACGGAACACCGTACGGATAAGGAGATACAGGATTATCTGGTCGGGCAGTCCACCGCAGTCAGAAGTGCCGTCATAGAGAACATGACCGGATTGTACGGCTATATAAACGGCAGGTTCTTCAGCGGTACGAGATGGGAGCCTCCGGCAGATTATGTGGCGACGGACCGTCCGTGGTATACGAAGCCCATGGAGAATCCCGGAGAGCTGACTATCCTGGATCCGTATGTTGATGTCCAGTCCGGCAATGTCATGCTTGCTCTCGGCAAGACACTGTGCGACGGTGAAAGCGTGATATCGGTGGATGTATCTTTGGATCAGATACAGAAGCTTACGGAAGATGCCGTGCGGAGCGGAGAATCCGATGCCGAGATGCTTCTGAACAATTCATGTACGGTGGTAGCTCATTCCGACAAGGATGAGATCGGCAAGAACTATAACGAAGAGATAGGAACCTTCGGAGCCGAGATAGTGAAGAAGGTAGACGGGACAGATGATCATTATTTCGAGTTTTCTTTTGATGATGCGGACTATGTGGTATATGTCGCGGATCTTCAGAACGGATGGCACTGTGTCTCGGTCAAGGATGCCACAAATGTATTCGGTTCACTGAACTCCATACTGCTGATCACGATCACTGTCGTAGTGATCATCGTAGTCATCATCAGCATCATAATGACACGCTCCAACAGATATCTGCATATGTCGACAAGAGCCATAGCTGCCAACGAGGCAAAGTCTTCATTCCTTTCGAATATGTCACATGAGATAAGGACTCCCATCAATGCCATGCTCGGAATGAATGAGATGATACTCAGGGAAAGCGACGAGCAGTCCATCATCACTTATTCGGAGAATATCAAGGCTGCCGGCAAAAATCTGCTCGGGCTTGTAAATGACATCCTCGATTTCTCGAAGATAGAAGCCGGCAAGATGGAGATCATCCCTGTGGATTATGATCTGTCAGCCGTGGTCAACGATCTGGCCAATATGATACACAACCGTGCTGAGGATAAGGGTCTTATCTTCAGACTGAAGATAGACAAAAACATCCCAAGACTTCTCCACGGTGATGAAGTGCGTATCAAGCAGGTCATAGCTAATCTTCTGACCAATGCCGTGAAATATACGGAAAAGGGCAGTGTGACACTGTATATGGGCTACAGGAAACTAAACAGCGATCCCGACAATATCCTGCTTACGGTATCAGTGAAAGACACAGGTATCGGTATCAAGGAAGAGGATATGCAGAAGCTCTTTTCGAAGTTTGAAAGGATAGAAGAAGATCGTAACCGCAACATTGAGGGTACGGGACTTGGCATGGGTATAGCAGGCAATCTGCTTGAGATGATGGGCTCGAAGCTTAATGTGGAGAGCGTATACGGACTGGGCTCCACCTTCAGTTTCTCTGTGAAACAGCAGGTACAGGGAACAGATCCCATAGGAGACTATGAAGAGAGCTACAGGGAGAGTCTGGCTCAGAAAGACAGGTATCATGAGAAATTCTCGGCACCCGATGCCTGCATTCTTGTGGTAGATGACAATCCCATGAACCTCATGGTATTCAAGAGCCTCGTCAAACAGACAGGCGTGAAGACAGACACTGCAAACAGTGGTGACGAAGGTATATCGCTTACCAGGAATAAACTGTACGATCTGATCTTCCTGGATCATATGATGCCTGAGAAGGACGGCATAGAGACGCTCCATGAGATAAGGGAGGACACAGACAATCAGAACAGGAATACTCCTTCAATATGTCTTACTGCAAATGCCATATCAGGAGCCAGGGAGAAATATATATCTGCCGGGTTTGATGACTATCTGACGAAGCCTATAGATCCGGATACGCTCGAAGAGATGATGCTCGCCTATCTTCCGAAAGATAAGATCCAGAAGAGACAGGCAGGCATAGGGGAGTATGAAGAGACCGGAAGCGGAAATATGGAGAGTATGAACAGCATCCTGTCCGCGATATCCATAGATACCGATGCCGGACTTAAGAACAGCGGCACTATGGATTCATATATGTCTCTGCTCAAGATATTCTATGAATCCATCGACGAAAAGACAGAGGAGCTCAACCGTTTCTTCAAAGAAGATGATCTGAAGAACTATACGATAAAGGTCCATGCGCTGAAAAGCTCTGCGAGGATCATAGGCGCTGCGGACTTCGGTGAGAAGGCACAGAGACTTGAGGATGCCGGTAAGGCAGATGATATTGGATATATCCGCGGTCATCATGTGGCGTTCATGACGGATTATGAAAGCTTCAGGGAACCGCTGTCCAAAGTATTTTCGGGCTACGATGATACCGTAAGACCCGAGGCGGATCCTGATATTATCGAGGGTGTATTGGAAGAGATAAAGGCAGCTGCAGAAGACATGGATTGCGAAAGGCTTGACAGCATCTTTGAAGAGATGTCGGAATACAGTATACCGCAGGATAGCGCGAAGCTTTATGAGAATCTAAAGGATGCCTCGGACAGATATGAGTACAAAAAGATAGTCGAGCTTTTATCCGGAAATACAGACGGAGCCGGAGAATGATATGAGTGATTGGATAGTAGTAGTAGACGACGAGCCCTTCAGTCTGACAAATGCAAAAAACCTCCTTCGCGCACATGGTATGCGTGTGAGTTGTCTGCGCTCCGGAGAGGAGCTTCTGGAGTTTATGGCAGGACATACGCCGGACCTTATCCTTCTGGACATACTGATGCCCGGAATGGACGGGTTTGAGACGTATCGTACTTTAAGACGTTTTGAACATGAAAAAGGTCTTAAACAGCTTCCTGTGATCTTCCTGACAGGAGAGGACAACAATGAGACAGAAAGACGCGGACTCAAGGCAGGAGCTTCGGATTATATCCACAAGCCTTTTGACGAGGACATACTCATCAACAGGATCAGGAATACCATAGAAAACAGCAAGACTATAGAAAATCTTACAGAGGAAGCCAGCGTAGACAAGCTCACAGGTTTTTTGAACAAGGCGAGCGGTACGGAGAAGGTGACGAAGCTTTGCCGGAAGAGCGCCGGAGCACTCATGATACTGGATCTGGACAACTTCAAGCTCGTAAACGATATCTATGGACATGATATGGGTGACCGTGTGCTCGAAGCGTTTGCGGATGTGATCAGGCAGAATACAAGGTCGGGAGACATAGTGTGCAGGATAGGCGGCGACGAGTTCATGACGTACTTTGCCGATATGACAGAAGAGGAGCCGATAGCATCTCTTACAAGGAGACTGAACAAACAGTTCAGGGATGAGTCGGACAGGCTTCTTGGCAAAGAACACGGCGTACCGTTAGGTATCTCCGTAGGAGTTGCTATCTCCACAGTGGATACTGATGACTATCAGATCCTTTTCAAGTATGCAGACAGTGCCCTGTATGAGGTCAAGCTAAACGGCAAGCATGATTATCATATATATTCTCCCGATACCACAGATACCGGGATGGCAGATAATGATCTTGAACATGAGCTTGAACGCGTGGTGCAGATCATGACTGAGCGCAGTGACGGCAAAGGAGCCATGGTTCTGGGACAGGAGGCTTTCTCGTGGAGTTACCGTTTCGTCGAGAGATTCCTGACACGCTACGGCGGTACGGCAACACGAGTGCTGTTTTCCGTAACATCAGATGAAAGAGGCGTGATCTTCTCCGAAATGGTATCCGAATTCGGCAATACACTCAGAACTACATTGAGGAAGCCGGACATGGTCATGCGCTGGCAGAAGAACCAGTTCTTTGTCATACTTCCGCAGCTTAATGAAAGGGATACCGACAAGGTGATAGACAGGATAATGAAGGCATGGGATATGACCGGTTTTTCGGACAGGGTCAGGATAGAATACGCAGTGTCTTTTATCAGAAAGGACCGATATGAACCGAATAAATAATGAAAAATTCATTATACTCGTAGCCACCATAGCATCAGTGGGTCTTATCATCGAGAATGTTCTGATGGGATGGGAATTCTGGGTGCCGGCTGTTGTACTTGCGGGTGTGGTATCTCTGTGGATGCTCAATCTTTCCGAAAAGATCGATTACGATATCCGGAAGATATTCTATTTCAGCTATGCCGTCCTGCTTGCCTTCTACCACGGGATACATGCGAGCAGCTTTTTCGATGTGGCTCTGGTCACTATACTCGTGATGACTACATATTCGATACTGAACACCGAATACATGATGAACATCCTGCTTCTTGAGTTCTTTGTGATATGGTCCATCCACTTCATCAACCTTCCGGGCGGAGATCCGCTGGTATATGACAAGTTCAATGTGTCGAGGATGCTGCTTCATACGGCCATAGTGCTCCTGGTGTATTTCATCTGTGTCAGAACGATAAATGACAGGATAGAAGACGAAGAAGAGAGAAGGATAAAGGAAAGCCGCATAGAAGCCAATGATGCAAGCATGGAAGACTTCCTGTCCAATGTCTCACATGAACTGAGGACACCGGTCAATGTGGTAAACGGTATGTCTGACCTTCTGATCAAGAAGGGTGTCGGCTTTGAAGCTGATTCCATCAAAAAAGCAGGAGTCAGGCTCGCATATCAGATAGAGGATATACAGGATTACACCGAGTGCAAGAGACAGAAGGTGTTTCTGGAAGAAGAAAACTATATGAGCACATCGCTCATCAATGATGTTGTCACGAGTTTCCGTACGAACGACAGTGCAGGGGATCTGGAGCTGGTAGTGGATCTTGATCCCGGAGTGCCTGCCATGATGCATGGAGATATCAAAAAGCTTCACAAGATATTCCGCCATCTGCTTGAGAATGCAGTAAAGTTTACCAGGCGCGGAGGCATCTATGTCAGGATGTATGCGGAGAATACCGACTACGGTGTGAATCTGTGTATAGAGATGACGGATACTGGCATCGGTATGGACAGGAACGCGCTCAACTCTGTGACCGAAGGCATGTATCAGGAGAACAAGAAGAGAAACCGCAGCTCGGGAGGTATCGGACTCGGACTCTTCATTGTATATGGATTTGCCCACAGGATGGGAGGCTTCGTTAAGATAGAAAGTGCAAAGGGAAACGGTACGACTGTACGTGTCACCCTGCCGCAGAAGGTGGTGGATGCAAAGCCGTGCCTTGCTCTTGACAATACCTTCGACGGAGCAGTGCTTTTCCATGTGAGACCCGATAAATACAAAATCCCGAAGCTGCGTGATTTCTACCGCAGCATGGCAGCCAATCTGGCAAGAGGCATACACGTCCCACTGTACTCTGCGGAGACGGTCTATGAGGTTGAGCGTCTGAAGGAGAAGCTTCATGTGACCCATATCTTCATGGGAGAAGAGGAATATGAGGAAAACAAGGGGTATTTTGAAGTGACCGCTAAAGAGGATATCGTGATCGCGGTATCTGCAGGGCCGGATGTTACCACTCCTGACGGAAGCAGGGTGATGCTGATGGCAAAGCCACTCTATGCATATCCGATCATAAATATACTCAATAACGGTCATGATGCGACAGATCTTTCAGGCAATGAGAGTGCGGAAAGACCTGTATTTAAAGGGATACGAGCCCTGATCGTCGATGACGAACCTATGAACCTTGTGGTGGCCACATCGCTTTTCCGTGACTATGAGATGGTCATTGATACGGCCGGAAGCGGCAGGGAAGCCCTAAGCAAGTTCCGCGAGAATGAGTACGACCTTGTATTCATGGATCATATGATGCCTGAAATGGACGGAGTGGAGGCTATGAAGAAGATAAAAGCTGCCGCCATCGATCTTAAGAAGAATATCATTGTTGTCGCTCTTACAGCCAATGCTGTATCCGGAGCGAGAGAGATGTTCATAAAAGAAGGATTCGACGGATTCATAGCAAAGCCCATATCAAGAGCGGATTTTGAAAGAGTGATGCTTCGTGTGCTGTCGGGCACAGCGACCGGAAAGGGAGGTGATAATAGATGAACTTTTTCCGTTCCTTCAGAGCTGCCCGTGATGCCGCAAGCGATCCCGAAAGAGACTTTACCGAAAGGATATTCCTCAGGCTGACTTTCATGTCGGAAGTCGCTGTGTTTATTGCTCTTATCGGCGATCTGGTCACAAAAGAGAATATTTATGAGATCATGGTCCTGATCGCCACGCTGATACTTGTTCCGGTCATCGTGATGACAGGACTGAGGCTGGAAAAGCTCACTGTGGTCATTAAGATCATAGTGATCTGTCTGGTGTTTAGCATATTGCCTGCGCTGTTCTTCTTCGGAGGCGGTATAGAGGGCGGAGGGTTTATCTGGGTCATCTTCGCATTCATGTATGTGGGCCTTACACTTCAGGGCAGATGGCGTAATATCATGTTCGTTCTTATCTCGCTGTTGTCTGTGGCGCTCTATACAATATCATATTTCGAGCCCAATCTCGTGAACCAGCATTCCAGGGGGATGTTCTTTATAGATACGCTGATCTCCCTTATCATGGTCGGCGTGCTATGTTTTGTCATGACCTGGTCACAGGGCAAGCTTTTCAAGGAAGAGAATGAGCGTGCGAAGAAGGCGGCAGAGAAAGCAGAGGAGCTCACAAGATCACAGAACAGGTTCTTCTCGAGCATGAGCCACGAGATCCGCACACCGATCAACTCCATACTGGGTCTCAATGAACTGATACTCCGTGATGAGCATGCTACCGATGATATAGTGAAGGATGCATCGGGTATACAGGGTGCCGGCAAGATGCTGCTCGCACTGATCAATGACATACTTGATTTTTCCAAGATAGAAGCTGGCAGCATGGATATAGTTCCGGTGGAGTATAAGGTAGGAGACCTTCTTTCCGAGATCGTAAACATGATGTGGCTTCGAGCCAACGACAAGGGACTCGGCTTTGAAGTGAGCGTGGATCCCGAGGTGCCTACAGCTCTGTACGGAGATGAAGTGCGTATCAAGCAGGTGATCATCAATCTGCTGAACAATGCCGTGAAATACACACAGGACGGACGTGTGGAGTTTCGTATAGAGAGCAGGGAGACGTCAGATGGGAATATGGTCGATCTTCTGATCTCCATATCAGATACCGGAATGGGTATCAAGAAAGAAGACATCCCTTATCTGTTTGATGCATTCAAACGTGTGGATGAAGGTAAGAACAGGCATATAGAAGGTACCGGTCTCGGACTCAGTATAGTGAAGCAGCTTGTGGAACTGATGGACGGAAATATCACTGTAAACAGCGTTTACGGTGAAGGCTCGACCTTTACGGTACAGATCAGGCAGAAGATCGTTGATCCCAAAAAGATCGGAGAACTCAATATCCACAATCAGCAGATAGTGCGAAGGAGTACATATGAGACCAGCTTCATGGCACCTGAAGCAAGGATACTGATAGTAGACGACAATGAGATGAACCTTGTGGTCGAGAGCAGGCTGCTCAAGGATACTGACATGGGCATAGACAAGGCTATCAGCGGCAAAGTGGCTCTGGAAATGTGCCTGCAGGTGCATTATGATGCCATCTTCATGGATCATCTCATGCCCGGTATGGACGGCATAGACTGTCTTGAGCTGATCAGAAACCAGGCCGGAGGCCTCAACAGGAACACGCCTGTCATAGTGCTGACTGCCAACGCGGGAAGTGAGAACAGGAAGCTGTATACCAAGGCCGGATTCGACGGATATCTGGTGAAGCCTGTCACGGGTGAGGCTATGGAAGAGATGCTTATCCGTCATATTTCCTCAGAAAAGGTCATTCTGAGGAATATGATGATGGGTGAGGATGAGGAGATCAATGCTTCCGACAAGTACGCAGAGAAAGCTCCCGTGATCATCACATCCTCCAGCATGTGCGATCTGCCGGATGCACTGATAAAAAGACTGCATATTCCCATCATACCATTTACCATAGAGACGGAGGATGGCATATTCAAAGACGGGGTACAGGTGGATGCCAATGAGCTTATCCGGCATCTGTCCACAGGCAAAGACGCCACTTCATCTCCTCCGAATGAGTATGAATATACGGAATTCTTTGCAGATGCGCTGAAGAGGGCTCATCATCTGATACATATTTCAATAACTACGAGTATGAGCAAGGACTTTGAAACAGCAAGTGAGGCTGCAAAATCCTTCGACAATGTCACTGTCATCAATTCGGAGTGCCTGTCGAGTGCCACAGGTATACTTGTACTGATAGCTTATAAACTGGCACAGCAGGGAATGCCCGTAGATGAGATGGTGACAGAGCTTGAAGCTGTCAAGCACAGACTGAAATGCAGCTTCGTCATAGATACTACAGACTACATGGCAAGAAAAGGGCTGGTGAGCCATAGACTTCACCGTATCGCCAATGCGCTTAGCATTCATCCCGCAATAAGGATGAAAGATGACAGGAAGAGTATAGGCGGTTTTTGGCTTGGCAGGACGAGAAGAGCTTACAGGAAGTACATCGGCAGAGCACTTCCGGCAGATACGATACCTGACCCCGATGTGGTATTTGTCACGTATGTTGATGTACCTCACGATACTCTTTTGTGGATAGAAGAAGAGATCAAAAAGACTGCATATTTTGAACATGTGATCTTCAAACAGGCTTCCGCTGCCATATCCTCCAACTGCGGACCTGGTACCTTTGGTATACTGTATTTCCTGAAGTCCAATAAATCATACAATATTGGTTCATTCATAGATGAGGAGAGAGTGGCCAGGGAAAGAGAAGCCGAGGAGCAGAAATACACCGCAGAAGACAGTGCACATGAGACGGCAGAAGTACATGACGAGTACGGTATAGATATTGATACGGACTATTTTGAAGGAGACACTGAGACTGAAGATAAACACGAAGAAGCGGAAGATCAGTGGTATCATGGTATAGACTGTATAGATGCCGAGAAAGCCATACAGAACAGCGGATCGGAAGAGGCATTCAGATCCGTGCTTAAGATATTCTATGATTCGATACAGGACAAGCATGACGAGCTCGAACAAAGCTTTGCTTCCGGAGACTGGAAGAATTACACCATAAAGATACATGCGCTGAAAAGCTCGTCAAGGCTTGTGGGTGCCATGGATCTCGGCGAGAAGGCCGAGCGTCTTGAGATGGCCGGCAAAGAAGGAGATACGGGATACATACAGGAGAACCATGCAGCAGCCATGGAGGAATATCTTTCCTTCAGGGATGCTCTCGCCCCGGTATTTGAAGCGGGATCCGACAAGCCTGTGGCGGATGATTTTCTCATGGAGAGCATATACGAGGGATTGAAGGAAGCTGCACAGTCCATGGACTGTGATCAGGTGGAGGATATCATGAAGGAGATAGAAGGATATGAGATACCTGATTCCGAGAAAGAAAAATTCACGCTGATCCGTGAAAAAGCGGATATACTGGACTATGACGGTATCATGGAAGCACTGGGTAACGATTGATCCAAGATAAGGAGGTTATATGGACGCAGTTGTTCAGGAAAAAGTAGAAAAAGTACTCAGAGGGGAACTGAAGTATACGTCTACAAATCTGGCTTTGAACATGATGATCTCGAAAATGCAGAAGAGGCTGCAGGCAGATGCGGGCAGCATGGAAGCATGTATGAAAGAGATGGAAGCATTTATGGCCAAATATCCGATAGTTGCAAAGGTTGACCTTGCAAATATCGCTGCACTTTAATGTGCATATAACAATAAAGGGGGTAGAGAGATGCTTTTCACATTGGAAGAGACAGTTGCTTTGATCAATGAGGGCAAGGCGCTTCACATCGCCGCTGATGATTCATTGCTTCAGAAGCTGCCGAAAGGAAACTGGATAGGAGGATCTACACCGTACTTTATCAGCGAAGACGGCGGCCTTTTCACAAAAGAAAGACTTTTTGTAAATGAGTTAGACTTCGCGGAGGAGATACGTATAGCAGAGTATGGCAAATACAACGTATTCCAGATAGTTGAGGAAGGCTTTGATAACGGACTTACGATACTCATCATGCCGTACGGATCGGAGGTTGCAGCCAAGTATTCCAAGGAGGCACCGAATGTGGAGGAGCTTATCATGCATCCGACTATAGGGTGGATATCCGGCTTTGAGCTTGGTACAGCCGGTGAAGCCAAAGTTTATAACGGCAGCACCGGACAGGCTTTTTCAGACAAGGCTGTGGCTATGTATATAAGGCTTCCCAAGGGTAAGTCTGCCATGATCAATATGATCAATATCTTCTCGGATGACAAGACCGATCCTGTCATCAGGTTCTCGGACAATGAGCTTAGTGTACGCAAATGCACCGTGAACGGGCAGGAGGTTGACTTCGCGGATTATATCGAAAAAAAAGGAATAGATCCCGGTATGCCTCTTGTGGCGGATTACAACGGAGCATATATCAACACCTCCATCAAGGGTGTGGAGAACGGAGAGGTGAGTTTCTATGCACCGGTATTCAAGGATATCGAGTATCGTTTTGCCACTCATGTGGATGATTACGCTGCCGAATTCATAAGCAGGATCGCTGAGGCCGGGGCACGTCAGCCGGTACTGTCGTTCAACTGCATCCTGAACTACCTGAACGGTGCACTTGAGGGAAAGAAGATACCTCCTTATACGGGTCCTGTTACATTTGGTGAAGTAGCCTATCAGCTTTTGAACCAGACTCTTGTTTATTGTGAGGTATTAGAGTAATCCAATGGAAACTGTCATCCGGATAAATGATACGGTAAACTCATTTGCCTGGGGAACATTCGGGCTCATACTGCTTCTGGGTACAGGTCTGATTTGCACCGTGATCACGGGTGTGTTCCAGCTCACACACATCAGGTACTGGCTGCGCCGGACCTTTGGCATCATGAACACAGAGGGGCGCATCATCAATGATGCAGGTGCCCTTTCCCAGTTCCGGGCTTTCTGTACTGCGCTCTGTGCTACTATCGGCACGGGTAATATAGCCGGTGTGTCTACCGCTATCTGTGTAGGCGGACCCGGAGCGGTACTGTGGATGTGGGTTGCGGCATTTCTCGGTATGATGGTCAAGTATTCCGAAAATGTTCTCGGACTATATTTCAGACGCCGCAATTCAGAAGGTGCCTGGTCCGGAGGACCCATGTATTATCTGCAGGACGGTCTCGGATCGATAAAGCACTGCAAGTGGCTCGGAAGAGTGCTGGGTGTGCTCTTCTGTATCTTTACGGTGCTGGCTTCCTTCGGTATCGGCAACATGGGCCAGATAAATAAGATCACCATCAACTTCCAGTCGACTTTCCTTGCGGGCATGAATGATGATCTCTTCATGGGTGCTCCGAAGGTGAACTGGCTTATAGGCGCGACCCTGATGATCACCGTTGCGGTCATCATCCTCGGCGGGTTCAGGAGACTCGCGGCCGTCTCTGAGAAGCTGATTCCTTTCATGTCGATAGCATATGTGATCGGATGTATCATTATGATACTGCTTCATATATCCACCCTCCCGGATGTTTTTTCTTCGATATTCAGATTTGCTCTCGGGCCTGATGCGCTCAAGGGAGGTGCAGCCGGGACTGCAGTGCAGCTTGCCATGAATACGATCAAGAACGGCTGTAAGAGAGGCGTATTCTCCAATGAAGCAGGTCTCGGCTCATCCGTCATGGTACACAGCAACAGCTGTGCAAGGGAGCCTGTAAGTCAGGGGATGTGGGGTATTGCCGAGGTGTTTCTTGATACCATGGTCATCTGTACCATGACGGCGATAGTCGTGCTCGGATCAGGTGCCATAGACCTCCAGACGGGGCTTGTGAGAGAGGGTGTCAATGATTCCACCCTTGTCGCAAAGGCTTTTGGAAGTGCACTGGGGAAACCGGGAGAATGGTTCGTGGTTATAGCGATCACTTTATTTGCCTTTACAACTGTCATGGGATGGTCTTATTATGGTGCTAAGGTTACCGAATACCTTTTCGGTGTGACCTGTGGGCGGTTATATCGTCTGGTTTTCATCGGGCTTATCATATTCGGAGCTGTGATGGAATCAAATCTGGCGTGGGATATCTCAGATACATTCAACGGTCTGATGATGATCCCGAACCTCATAGGTTTGATTGCACAGACGCCGCTTATCGTCAGGCTGACGCGCAACTACATAGACAGAAGGATAAAGGGCAGGGAGACAGAGCCTATGCTCTCTTACGATCCGGATATACAGCGTGAAGCTGAAAAGGCTGTATTAAACGGAGCTGATTAGTTTTCCAGGAGGATTTTGAAATGGCTGAAGGGTTCAAAAGTGTTGTGATAACTGTATTTCAATACAGTGTCGTGGTGAAGGGCATGGAGAAGAAGCTGACAGATGCCGGATACAAGACCACGGTTCTCACGAATGATTTCGGGAAGATAGGAGATCTTGCTTATACCACGGATGTGTTTATAGTATACCTTCCCAATGAAATTGTAGAGAACTGTGCGGACCGTGAGAGCCTGACATACATCCGTGACAAGGTGAGCAAGGCGGGCAAACCGATGGTGTTGATCGGAGAGGCCAAGTTCCGTCTGGATCTGTACAAGAAGGTGTCTGATATTGACCACTATATCTGGCTGGACAGACCTGTGGAGATGGATGCGCTCAAGACAGCTATGGAAAAAGCACTGTCAGGTGAGACAGAAAAGGATGACGTAAAGAGGATACTGATCATTGATGATGACCCTTCCTATGCCAAGATG
>JAEEGO010000255.1 GCA_016280355.1 Lachnospiraceae bacterium
GACTCTATATCATCACCGATATATCCCGCCTCGGTAAGGGATGTGGCATCCGCTATAGCCAGAGGTACATTGAGAAGTCTCGCAAGAGTCTGTACCAGATACGTCTTGCCGCAGCCCGTCGGCCCTATCATGAGTATATTCGACTTGCCTATCTCGGTATCGTTCGTGTCGGTCAGATCGGCATGGACACGCTTGTAATGGTTGTATACGGCTACGGAAATGACCTTCTTTGCATCGTTCTGTCCGATCACATACTCATCCAGCATCTCCTTGAGTACATGAGGTTTCGGTATGTTCTCCAGCGCAAACTGTTTCTTCAGTGCTTCGGGATCGGACTTTACCTGCTTCTGTCTCGGACCCAGTCCCATATCGCCCCAGTTTAAAAACTGTATCCCGGGGATGCCGAATATACTTGCATGAGGATTTCCTTCTTTGCTCTCCTCTTTTTCTGCAGGCTCTTCTTCCTCTTTCTTCTCCTCGCCGGTACGCTCATCTATAGTCGACCCGTCGGGCATATTTCCCGCCACCTTTTTCTCGGGCTTCATCTCCTCTTTTGTGACCGTAAACTGCATACCGGGTATACTGCCTCCGAGCATATCACCTACGCCCAGATTGCTCATCTGATCGAGCGACCTTCTCATGCAGTCGGAGCACATATTGATACCCCCGGGAAGATGGAACATATCCCCGGCTATGCTGCTCCCTCTCCTGCACATGGTGCAGAATTCTTCTGTATTATTATTGTTGTTATTCTCGTCCATGTTTCGTCCTCATTAAATATAGGCTGCCCGTGACGGACAGCAACCGTATTATCGCATATATCGGAAGATTTGAAAAGCAGGAGGCCGTACCCTCCTACATCGGCAGGGACGGCCTTGGAGAAGTTACATAGTATAGTCCGTCACGATCCGGTACCGTCGTATTTCAGTGCTCCGTACATCCAGAACTTATAGCTTAAATAAAACAGGATGATACCCACAAACGGTGACAGGTATGAAAGGAGCGGAATCGCATCCGGACGGAGTATTACGATGCTCGGATAATATGCGATAAAAGCTATCGGCAGCAGGAAAGTGAATATAAAACGGAATACCGGATCAAATATTGTGATCGGATATTTCGAATAATCCTTGAGCTTGAAAGCAAAGTCCAATATGAAAAACGAATTCTGCAGCCAGAAGCAGGTTGCCGCCGCGGCATTCTGCAAAGCTATCATCACAAGCGATGCCGAGAGCAGAAATACAACAAGCTTTACGATCGCAAGTACCGTCACCGGCAAGGCGAGCCTGTACCAGGCATAGGCAATTGTTCCTATACCGAAAGCAAGCTGGCCCAGTCCTTTGATATCAAAGATCTCCGACTGAAAGTAAAAGAAGAGATTGATCGGACGGAAGCAGTATTTGATAAAATCCCCCTCACGTACGAGAATACGCAGGTTCCAGTTGTTATCAAACAGACACTGCACAGGCGTAATGGAAACGAGTGAAAACCCGTACAGAAAAAGCATCTCATAATAGCCCCAGCCATTTATGGATGAAAAATTCTGAAACAGTATCCAGAAACTGATAAATCCGGCTACATTTGTGAGGACCATTCCGATAGTCGATATGATGAAATCGGCACGGTAACTCATCTTGCTCTTTATATCCTGGGCAAGTATCTTGCGGTATATCCGAAGATAAAACAGAAATCCTTTATTCTCCATATGATCAGCCTCCGTTCACCGTAACCTGACGGATAGATATAAACCAGAAAAGACTCGTAAAAAGAGTCAATGCCACACACCAGAAAAGCTGCAGCAGTATCATCGGCAGCACTTGGGATACCGATGGCGAGTGCATCAGCAGTATCGAAAGCGGCGTGTTGTATATGGACTGAAACGGCAGATGATAGGCAATGCTCTGCAGCTTATCCGGGAAAAACGCAAGAGGTATCGTAGCTCCGGAAAACAGCAGTACTATCACCTGCTTCATCATGTTGATCCCCCATATTGACTCTGTATAAAGACAGATGGAACCGACAAAAAAATCTATATTGTAATTTATAACGACACCCATGATGACAGAGGGGATAAACCAGACGAGATTCATCCCGAAATCTATGGCCCCTTTCGTCACTATCTCTATGACTATGAATGTAGGCAGGAACACAGAGAAAAAGTTGGTAAACAGCGTACCTGCACAGGACCAGAATACATAATCCCTGTAAGCCATCGGCTTTATCAGGTCGAGAGCTATCTTCCCCGACTGTACACTCCGTCCGATATCCCATACGAAGTACATTTCCATGAATGAGAACAATGATGATGCAAGTACCACATATATAAGCGTGTCGGTAAATGTCATACCGCCCACTACATCAGTCGGCGACGATGCATATATGGCTCTCCAAAGGTAATATATGATCGCAATATAGACCAGGTTTCCGAAAAAGAGAACAAGGGCGGAAAGCCGGTAGTTGAGTGATTCCATAATGCCTGCCCGAAGCAGGGAAGTGTATTTTTTCAGGTTCATCCCATATCCCCTTCGTATATCTTCCTTATCACATCCTCAGTGGAGATCTCTTCGATCTGCACATCACGTACCTTCACGGATTCCTGTATCGTGTTCAGGACCTTCATCACGCCGGTCTTCTCCTCATCCACAAGTATGGTTATCCAGCCTTCTTCTGTTTCCGTACGCATATCCGGGAACTGCCGCTGTATTTCTGCCAGATGCCCGTTCACATCCCCGCTCACGCGTATCTTCAGTGTACGGTATGAACCGAAAAAGCCCTTCAGATGATCCATGTCATTATCGTATAGCATCTTGCCGTGATCTATGATCACGATCCTGCGGCAGAGAGCATCCACATCCCCCATGTCGTGTGTCGTAAGTATTACCGTCGTGTGCTTCTTCTCATTCAGAGACAGTATCAGTTCGCGTATCTTTGCCTTCATGGATACATCGAGACCTATGGTCGGCTCATCAAGAAATACTATCTTCGGATTGTGAAGGAAAGCAGCCAGTATATCGCTCAGTGTCCGCTGTCCCAACGACATCTGTCTTACCGGCTTGTGAAGCAGGTTTTCCATATCTGCGATCGAGGCATAAAAGGATAGCATTTCCTCGTATTCAGCCTTCGGTATCTGATAAATGTCACGCAGCAGCTTAAAAGACTCTATCAATGGCAGAGCCCACCACAGCTGGGATCGCTGTCCGAATACAACGCCAATATGCTGAGAATTACCCGCACGGTTTTTGTAAGGGATCACGCCGTTAACGAGTATCTCTCCCGATGTAGGCTCGAGTACGCCTGCCATCATCTTGATGGTCGTGGATTTGCCGGCACCGTTCGGTCCCAGATAACCGACGATCTCACCCTGTTCCACATTCATGGAAATATCGTCTACCGCACGTACTATCCTGTAATCTCTCGAAAAGAGATCCATCAGACCGCCTTTTACGCCTTCGCGATGATTCAGGACTTTGAACTCCTTTGTAATATTTTTGATCTGGATAACTGCTTCTTCCATATATCTCTTCCACCATTTAAAAATTAAACCGTTACGTCCGGCATTATCTCATATACCGTTTGATCGGTCTATCTAACACTGATTCCGTTCCACTATACACGGATTTGGTGTTTGCTATTCCGTATGGTAAGATATTTATTGTATGGGAGGAAACGTTTCGATAATAAAAAAGTTATCTATAGTAGCACTTGTGATAACTCTTGCTATGTTGTTTTGTTCCTGTGCTTCACCGGGTGCAAATGAAAGCAGATCAGATGAGGTGCACATCGCGATCCAGCCGTCCGCAGCTTTTATCCCTTTATTTGTCGCAAAAGAAAAGGGATGGATAGAAGAGTCCCTGACTCCATACGGAGTAACGGTTGAATGGGAAAAGTTTGAATCCGGTCCTCCGATGAATGATTCGCTGCTGTCCGAAGACTCAGATATAGGAGTGATAGGAGATGTACCGGTAGTGACAGTATGTGCTCCGGGCAATGATGTCATCGTCATAGCGACAGCTGCCCAGGCTGCGGATTCCTATGCAGTACTCGTTCCTGCGGATTCAGATATCAGATCTGCAGCTGACCTTAAGGGAAAGAGAGTCGGTGCGACCTATGGCTCCACAGCTCACAATATGATTGAGAAATACCTGAATACAGCAGGACTCACAATAGATGATATAAATCTTGTAAATATCACAGTCGGTGACGCAAAATCGGTACTTGCCAATGATCAGGCCGATGCCATATCAATATGGGAGCCGAGCGTTACACGGCTTACATCAGACGGAAGCATCAGGATACTTGCCAGCGGATCGGAATGCGGTCTTGCAGGCACCAATGGCATCGTGGCACGCGAAAAATATGCCAAAGCCAATCCCGATGTGGTGTCTGAGATACTACGACAGTATAAACGTGCGGCGGATGAGCTGCCCAAGCTTGACGAAGAGACATTGACCGCAGTAGCAGGTGAGCTTGGTGTCACACGTGAACAGATGGATCAGATCATACCGAAATTCATCTATTCCGTAAAAATAGTACCGGAGGATCTTGATGCACTTAACGATACCATATGGTTCCTTAACGAAAACAAGATACTCCGTAAAGAATATGACATAAGAGACAGGGCTGACGGAAGCTATTACAAGGTGGATTGAAATGAGTAAAAAATCAGAACGTACGATCAATACTGTTGCCGTCCTTATCTCCATCCTGGAGACGAGAGATGAGAACCTTACGGGACACAGTCTTCACATAGAAAAGCTTGCCGATCTTTTCTATGAGGAACTGCCTACGGCAATGCGGATCAAAGTAAAAAAGGATGATCTGCGCATGGCGGCTCTTTTACATGATATAGGACAGAGCAGTGTACCCTCGGGAACACTCGGCAAAGCAGGAAAGCTTACCGATGAAGAAAGAGAAAAAGTAAAGCATCATCCGGAGGCATCTGTCAGACTGCTGGAAAGCATGGGTGGTTTTGACAGGATACTGGACGGCGTCAGATATCACCACGAGAGGATAGACGGAAGAGGGTATTACGGACTTAAAGGTGATCAGATACCGATCATAGCCAGAATACTGGCGATACTTGATACATTCTCAGCTGTGACCGTTCTCAAATCATATAAACCGGCACGTACCTATGAGGATGGTATAACTACACTGAAGCTGGGAGCCGGGAGTCAGTTTGATGAAAAGCTTGTGACGATATTCTGCTCCATACCCAAGAGCAGCGTAACTGAATGCTTCAGACAAGTGGGAGAAAGTATAAAGTCGCTTGAGAATAACGGCATTATCCTTTGACTATGCGGTTCTTTCCGGAGGTCTTTGCCTCATAGAGAGCATTGTCTGCACGGGCATATACTGAGTCTATATCGCGGTCGCTGTCTGTGATCTCCGTGACACCGAAGGAAGCATGTATTCCCTTCAACTCTCCAAGCTCAACCGCGTTCAGACTGTCAAGGATATGACGGAGCTTCGTTTGTGTCTCTTCCCATGTACCGGATTCTCTGAGGAAAATGACAAATTCATCTCCTCCGAGTCTGCCGGCAAAGCTTTCCTCGTTACGCACCGCACGCTCGCAGAATTCCCATTTTTTTGTAAGATCGCTTCCAAGCTCCTGCCATATCGCATCTGCAGTGAGCTGTATGGCTTTGTCGCCCATCTGGTGACCAAATTTATCATTGATCTGTTTGAAAGAGTCCAGATCGAGGATGCAAAGGGCCACATAGTCACTCCTGTCAGGACCCCTAAGTACCGAATCTGCAAGCGAGAAGAACCTTCCTCTGACCAGAAGACCGGAAAGAGCATCGAAACTGGACTGCACTTCCAGATCCTGCTGTACTTCGAGCGTCCTCTCATATGAAAGATACTGCTGTACCACTCCTCTCTGGAAACGATAATGGAAGATCAGAGTGATGACGGCAAATATCAGCGCATAGATCAGATCGTACCTTGCGATCGAAGGCGGTTTGTTGAAGTAAGAGCAGACTGTAAAAGCTACCGTCTCCGCTATGACACATACAGCGAATCTGCCCATGTTGTCTATGAAAGCCACGCCTCCAAGGAACATGAACACCGGGAAGATGGCTGAGACCAGAAAGGGCTCTTCCTTTGAAAGTGCAATGGAAAAAACTGTCAGGAGCACTATCACAAGATATACAATGATCCTGTTGATCCTGACAGTGTTATCTCTTAATACAAGTATCAGTATCTGAAATACAAGCGATACCAGAAAGAACGTGAGGTATGTATGGCGCTGCGAAAAAGGTATGATATAGAGTGAACTCATGCCCCAGGCCGCAAGCATCATAACGATAAACAGAGTCAAAGTTATGCCGATATTTCTGACATTTGACTTGTCGCAGTGAGTTTTGACGCTATTGTATGTATTTTTGCTGAAACCGTAGTATATCAGCTTTGACAACATGACCTTCCTCCGAAATACAGTCTGCGCAAAAAAATACAATTTATATTATCATATTTATACAGGAATTGAAAAGACTGATGAAGAACGATAGCAGCATAAAACAAAAGAATGAATATTCCGGATAACAATGGATAACAGGAAAAAATTAAGAACAAAATACAGAAGCTGTTTTATTCTGTACGCATTCATCACGGCACTGATCCTGAGCGGGTGCGGTACAGGCATAAAAACGTATATCGGGGAGACATACGAAAACGATTCGAATTATGTAAACCGTGAAACGTCAATCGCGCTTTCAGATGATCAGACCATATCTGCCGGTGTATCCGATAACGAAAACGCCATGATATTTCTGTCTGAAGACAAGGTGATCGTGGATGACACAGAGCGTGTCTCGCCCGCAGAGGCGGGGATACGCGAAGAAAGTCTTGAACTTATAGAGGACATCATAGAGACGGATATAGATCACGGCTTTACCAGTGCACAGCTTGCGGTGATGAGAGACGGTAAGCTTGTGTATGAAAATGCATGGGGAAAGCTCAATACATACCATCAGGATGGTTCAGAAGATACGGAAAGCGATCCTGTCACTACAGACACTCTGTACGACCTGGCCTCCGTCAGCAAGATGTTCGGTGTCAACTATGTCATCCAAAAACTGGTGACTGACGGAAAGCTTGACCTTGATGACACTGTTGAAAGCTATCTCGGTACACGCTTCAGCGAGGATGTGATAGAGATACACTATACAGAAGGTGAAAATGTGGATCTTGAGACCCAGAGGGAATGGAAATCAAATATCACATTAAGGGATCTTTTAAGGCATCAGGGCGGCTTCCCTGCAGACCCCAGATACTGCAACCCTCATCTGAATACCGAGGCGCAAAAATACGATCCTGACGGGACAAACCTGCTCTATGCGGGAAACGATGCAGACGAGAAGACAAAAGAGGCTACCATCGAAGCCATCTGCCGGACACCGCTTTTATATAAGCCGGGAACGCAGACACTGTATTCGGATGTAGACTATATGATACTCGGAAAGGTGGTAGAGCAGGTAACGGGTGAGGACCTCGATACCTGCCTTAAGGAGACCTTCTGCAAGCCCATGGGACTTATACATATCACGTACAATCCCCTTGAAAACGGTTTTACAAAAGAAGACTGTGCTGCCACAGAGCTTAACGGAAATACGAGAGACGGATACGTCAGTTTCGACGGCATCAGGACATACACCCTTCAGGGAGAGGTGCACGACGAAAAGGCGTATTACAGCATGGGAGGAGTATCAGGGCATGCGGGGCTCTTTGCAAACGCGAGAGAAGTGGCAGAGCTGGCGAATATTATGTTAACCGGATACTGTGGTGAAGAGCTGGTATTTTCGCAGGAGGTGATAGATGAGTTCACCGCTCCGCAATCCGACAAGTACAGTAACTGGGGACTTGGCTGGTGGAGACAGGGAAATATGCAGCGTGCAAAATACTTCGGAACAAAAGCCTGTGCGGATACGATAGGCCATCAGGGATGGACCGGAACGCTCGTGATGATCGACCCTGAAAAGAAGCTTGTGATAGCCTTCCTTACGAATAAGATAAATTCACCTGTAACCGACATAAAGAAAGATGCCAACAGGTTTGACGGCAACTGGTATACGACGGCATCGCTCGGCTTTGTGCCGGAGATACTCTATACCGGTCTTGACGGATCGGATGACGTGACAGACAAGCTGGAGCGCGTCCTGGATAAGCTTATAGAAGACAGCGAGTCAGCAGTAAAACCCGGCATGGGCGAAGATCACCCTGCAATGCGCAACCTTCGAAGCAAGGAGGAAGTAAAAGAGCGGTTCGAAATATCTCATTGATGTTCCGCTGCCGCCTTCACAAATCCTCTGAACAGTGGATGCGGTCTGTTGGGTCTTGACTTAAACTCAGGATGGAACTGCACTCCGACAAAGAACGGATGATCCTTTATCTCCACCGCTTCTACGAGCCTGTGGTCGGGTGAGATGCCCGATATCACAAGTCCGTTCTCGGTCAGTTTGTCTTTATAATCATTGTTAAACTCATACCTGTGCCTGTGACGCTCATCTATCCTGTCAGCTTCGTAGCATGACTTCATCAGCGTATCAGGCAGTATCTCGCAGGGATAGCTTCCGAGTCTCAGTGTCCCGCCCTTGTCTATGTCATCGGACTGTCCCGGCATGAAATCTATCACCTTATGCGCGCAGGTCTCATTGAATTCACCCGAATTGGCATCGGATATTCCTGCCACGTTCCTCGCATACTCTATCACGGCTATCTGCATTCCCAGACATATGCCAAGATAAGGGATCTTATGCTCCCTTGCATATCTTGCTGAGAGCACCATTCCTTCGATGCCCCTGTCTCCGAAGCCGCCGGGTACTATGATCCCTGATACGCCCGACATTGTCTCTTCTATATTGTCCTCATTAAGCTTCTCCGAGTCTATCCACTTTATGACAATATTCTTGTAAAGCTCATAACCTGCATGGTGCAAAGCTTCAGCTACCGAAAGATATGCATCGTGCAGTTGCACGTATTTTCCAACGAGTCCTATATTCACATCTCCGTCAGCACTGTGGATACGCTCGACGAGCTTTTCCCATTCCGTAAGGTCCGGCTTTGGTGCATCTATCTCCAGCCCCCTCAGCACCACATCTGAGAAGCTTGCCTTCTCCAGCATCAGCGGTGCTTCATACAGATTGGGCAGATTGACGTTCTCTATCACGCAGTCCTCGCCTATATTGCAGAACATGGAGACCTTCTGCAGTATCGATTTTTCGAGATGTTCATTGCATCGCAGCACTATTATGTCCGGATGTACGCCCATACCCTGCAGCTCTCTGACGGAGTGCTGGGTCGGCTTTGATTTGTGCTCATCCGAGCAATGCAGATACGGGACCAGCGTTACATGGATAAACAGGCAGTTACCCCTGCCTGCTTCTATCGAGATCTGTCTTGCCGCTTCTATAAACGGCTGGGACTCAATATCTCCTATGGTACCGCCGATCTCTGTGATGACTACATCCGCATCCGTCTCATCCCCGAGACGATATATGAACCCCTTTATCTCATTGGTTATATGCGGTATCACCTGTACCGTTGAGCCGAGATATTCACCCCTTCTCTCTTTGTTCAGTACATTCCAGTAGACACGACCGCTCGTGAGATTGGAATACTTGTTCAGGTTTTCATCTATGAACCTTTCATAGTGTCCCAGATCCAGATCCGTCTCCGCACCGTCATCTGTCACAAAGACTTCCCCGTGCTGATACGGACTCATGGTTCCCGGATCCACGTTGATGTACGGATCCAGTTTCTGTGAAGCCACCTTCAGGCCCCTCTGTCTAAGCAGTCTTCCCAGCGAAGCAGCTGTTATACCCTTTCCGAGTCCTGATACCACTCCTCCGGTAACGAAGATATACTTTGCCATACCTTTCCTCCTCTTTCCTTCAGGATGTCCGTCCCAGGCGGACCTCACCGGGATCTCCTGCCTCAAGCGCAGCCCCGGCTTTACCGTAGTTGGAGAGTACTCTTGCCGAAGGATCGTTTACGTTACATCCCTTCCATTCCTTATTCGGCATCCAGAAGTCCTTTATCATCTCGGCACTGCCGGGATAGTACTCCTCGAATATATCCCTGTACATAAGACTCTCTTTGGTAAATGGCGTACAGTACGGATACTTGTCCTTTGCTGCCGCAACATCACTGTCACTGTACTTTGCCTCCGCATATTCCTTGAGATCATCCACCAGCGAATGACCGACTGCATCCGAAAATGCCGCCTTGTCTCTCCACAGTATGCCATCAGGCAGTATGCCGTCCTTTTCAAAAGCATGGCGGAGCAGATACTTGCCGCAGTTATACTTATTCATTTTCATGGCGGGATCAATGCTCATGATATACTTTACGAACGCTGTATCTCCGAACGGCACTCTTGCCTCAAGCGAATTGACCGATATGCATCTGTCGGCACGGAGTACATCGTACATATGTATCTCATCTATCCTCTTCTTTGACTCAGCCTGAAAAGCTTCGGGATCGGGTGCAAAGTCCGTATACTTGTAGCCGAAGAGCTCGTCCGATATCTCACCGGTGAGCAGTACCCTTACATCGGTGTTTTCATGAATCGCCTTGCAGCAAAGATACATACCCATAGATGCACGTATCGTTGTGATGTCCCAGGTGCCGAGAAGCTTTATGAGCTCCGGCAGAGTAGCTATCACTTCATCCTTTGTCATATAGAACGGTGTATGATCTGCTCCCATATAGTCAGCGGCCTGCTTTGCATAGCCCAGATCTATGGGATCCGCATCCATGCCGATGGCAAATGTCCTGATGCTCCTTCCCAGTATCTTCGCAGATATCGCGCATACAAGCGAAGAATCAAGACCACCCGAGAGCAGGAAGCCTAAAGGTGCATCCGCATCCAGCCTGTCCTCTACCGCCTTGATAAGTCTCTCTCTTATCCCGGCACATACGCTGTCTATATCATCATGTATATATTCTTTTACATCCGTCAGGTTCTCATACCTGTAGAAGTCCCCATCCTCATAATAGTGTCCCGGAGGGAACGGTGTTACCTTATCGCACAGCTTTATGAGGTTCTTGGGTTCGGAAGCAAATGCTATGGCTCCCGATCCTTTAAGAAAACCGTAAAACAGCGGTCTGATACCTATCGGATCTCTCGCTGCTATGTAGCTGTCTTTTTTGTGATCATATATTACAAGGGCAAATTCAGAGCCGAGCATCGGAAAGATCTTTGTTCCGTATTCGCGATACAGAGGAAGGATTATTTCACAGTCCGAATCACTCGTGAAGCTGTATCCCTTTGCAAGGAGCTCATCCTTCATCTTTCTGAAGCCGTATATCTCGCCGTTGCATATCACTTTATCCTTACCGAGCGAGAAAGGCTGCATACCTTCCGGTGTCAGTCCCATGATCGCAAGCCTGTGAAAGCACATATAACCGGAGTTTGTTTCTTCTATCCTGCTGTCATCCGGTCCCCTGGACAGAGTCTCTTCAAAGAATTCTTTGAAATCCTCCGGTCTTAAGCTTTTATCTGTTATCGTCATTATAGAGCACATGGTCTTTCCTCCACTTTATTTACACATCACTATGAGATCCTGAGGTTCGTATATCCCATCAGGTATCTGTCCGCTTCTGCCGCACAGGCACGTCCTTCAGCTATAGCCCATACGACAAGTGACTGTCCTCTTCTCATATCTCCTGCAACAAATACCCTGTCTTTTGAAGTCAGGTATCCGTCACTGTCTGTCTGTACCGTATTTCTTTCTGTCAGCTTCACATCAAAAGCATCTGCCGTATACCTTTCACATCCCGTGAAGCCGGCTGCTATCAGGAGCATATCGCAGGGTATCTCCTTTTCCGATCCCTTCACGAGCTCCATCTTCCTGTCCTTGAAACTGACCTTTGCTATCACTATCTTTTTCAGATTGCCCTTCTTGTCAGTGATGTATTCCTTCACCGTAGTCTCATATATTCTCGGGTCATGGCCGAAGAGCTCGATGGCTTCTTCATGGCCGTAATCCGTCTTTAGTACCTTGGGCCACTCAGGCCAGGGATTAGATGCACTCCTCTCTGCAGGCGGAGCCGGCATCATCTCAAGTGCCGTCACCGACTTGCAGCCGTGACGTATCACCGTACCTATGCAGTCGTTTCCGGTATCACCTCCGCCGACGACCACTACATGCTTATCCCTGGCTGATATGAAATCTTTACCCTTCATGAGTTCCTCAACTGTGACTCCTCTTTGAAGCAGAGCCTTCGTCGTACTCTTAAGAAAATCGACCGCATTATAGATCCCGTGGATCTTTTCGCTGTCTGCCCCGTTCAGGCTCCTTGCCTGCTTTGCTCCGCAGGCGAGTATCACAGCATCGTATTCTTTGAGTATCTCCTCGGAAGTGATATCCTTTCCCACATCGATACCGGTAAGGAAAGTGACGCCCTCTTCTTTCATCAGGTTTACCCTGCGCTCTATTACCGTCTTATCAAGCTTCATATTCGGGATACCGTACATGAGCAGTCCGCCCGGTCTGTCATCTCTTTCATATACGGTCACTGTATGACCTCTTCTGTTCAGCTCGTCCGCAGCGGCAAGTCCCGAAGGTCCCGACCCTATGACAGCCACTCTTTTACCGCTCCTTATAGCCGGTATCCTGGGCTTTACATATCCGTTTTCAAATCCCTTTTCAATGATATACAGTTCATTGTCATGTACGGTCACAGCATCGCCGTGCTCACCGTTTATACAAGCCTTCTCACACAGAGCCGGACATACGCGTCCGGTAAATTCAGGGAAATTGCTGGTCTTTACAAGACGTGCCAGAGCATGCTCCGTGTGTCCGTGATAAAGAGCATCATTCCACTCCGGAATCATATTATGCAGAGGGCATCCCGTTACCATGCCCTTAAGCCTCATTGCCGACTGACAGAAGGGCACTCCGCAATCCATACATCTGGCACCCTGTTCCATGCGTTTCTCATCGGAAAGCGGCAGATGAAACTCCCTGAAGTTTGTGATCCTCTCCTTTACGGGAACATCCGTATTATTCTCTCTCTTGTATTCCAGAAATCCTGTTGTCTTTCCCATTACCGTATCTCCGTTTATTTTTATACCGCAGCGATAGAGCTGAATGCTTCAAGCTCAGCGTTCTCATGTGACAGTCCCTGTTCCTCGAAGCGTCCTATTGCTGCCAGCATCTTCTGATAATCTCTGGGTATTATCTTCTTGAAATCCCGGACATAAGTCTCGAAATCTCCCAATATCTCCTGTGCAAGTTCAGATCCTGTTTCTTTCTCATAGTCCTTCAGGATATCGTGCAGTTCTTCCATATCGTACTTATCCTGCACTTCCTCCATGTTGACCATGTCCTTGTTGATCCTCCTGTACAGCGAATGATCCCTGTCGAGGATATAAGCTATACCTCCGCTCATTCCGGC
>JAEEGO010000029.1 GCA_016280355.1 Lachnospiraceae bacterium
ATACCGATCAGCTTATCAACCTTGCCCTTGATAGCAGCGTCCGTGAGCACCCTTGTGGTCTCCTGGAATGATGCTGCTGACATGAAGGAATCGGTAGCAAGTGATGCCTTGGTGATACCGAGCATCTCCTGAGTTCCTTCAGCAGGCTTCTTGCCTTCTGATTCGAGCCTCTCGTTCATATCGTCGAAATCAAGTACGTTCATCAGCTCGCCGGGAAGGATATCAAGTGCATCATTAGCCTCGGTAACCCTTATCTTCTTGAGCATCTGGTGTACGATGACCTCGATATGCTTGTCGTTGATCTCAACACCCTGAAGTCTGTACACTCTCTGCACCTCGCGCAGCAGGTAATCCTGTACGGCCCTGAGTCCCTTGATACGGAGCAGATCGTGAGGATCCACGGATCCCTCGGTGATCTCCTGACCTGCTTCGATATGCTGGCCTTCGTTCACCTTGAGTCTGGAGCCGAAAGGTATCAGATAGCTCTTTGCCTCTCCTGACTCACTGTCAGTCACCACGACTTCTTTCTTAACTATATCATCCTTGCTGATGATATCCTCATCACCTTCTGCATCCTTGGATGTAGCCACGGTCTCCTTCTTCTTCTCTCTGATGGACACTTCACCGTCTATCTCGGAGATGATGGCAAGTCCCTTAGGCTTTCTTGCCTCGAAGAGCTCCTCTACTCTGGGAAGACCCTGAGTGATATCGCTTCCTGCCACACCACCGGTATGGAAGGTTCTCATCGTCAGCTGTGTACCGGGCTCACCTATAGACTGAGCTGCTATGATACCGATGGCCTCGCCGACCTGTACTGCTTCGCCTGTAGCCATGTTCGCACCGTAGCACTTTGAGCATATGCCGTTCTTGCAGCGGCAGGTGAGTATGGTCCTGATCTTGACCTCCTCGATAGGCTTGCCGTCCTTTTCGCCGACAGTCACTATCTGCTCTGCACGCCTGGGAGTGATCATATGATTTGCTCCCACGATGAGGTTGCCCTTCTTATCATATATATCCTCACAGGCAAATCTGCCTGTGATCCTGTCCTGAAGGCTCTCTATCTCTTCTTTACCGTCATAGAATGCCTTGACGACCATTCCGGGGATCTCATCCCTGTCAGCCGAGCAGTCCTGCTCACGTATGGTGAGCTCCTGTGACACGTCAACGAGTCGTCTTGTAAGATAACCCGAGTCTGCTGTTCTCAGAGCCGTATCGGAAAGTCCCTTTCTTGCTCCGTGCGCTGACATGAAGTACTCCAGCACGTTCAGACCCTCACGGAAGTTACTCTTGATCGGGAGCTCTATCGTATGTCCCGTAGTATCTGCCATCAGTCCTCTCATACCTGCGAGCTGCTTGATCTGCTTGTCAGAACCTCTCGCTCCGGAGTCAGCCATCATATATATGTTGTTGTAAGTATCCAGACCGTCCAGCAGCTCCTTTGTCAGGGCTTCATCAGTATCCTTCCAGGTCTGTATTACTTCGTTGTATCTCTCTGAATCGGTAATAAGTCCGCGCTTGTAGTTTCTTGTGATCTTATCCACCTGATCCTGTGCCGCATCAAGAAGCTCCTGCTTCTGTGAAGGCACTGTCATATCAGAGATCGACACGCTCATTGCAGCTATCGTCGAGTAGTGATATCCCATTGACTTGATGTGGTCAAGCACCTCAGCTGTCTTGATCGCACCATGGGTATTGATAACCTTGGTGATGATCTGCTTCAGCTGCTTCTTACCGACGAGGAAGTCTACCTCAAGCTTCAGCTCATTGCCCTTTACGCTCCTGTCTACAAAGCCAAGGTCCTGAGGTACTATCTCATTGAAGAGGAACCTTCCCAGTGTGGAATCCACTATTCCGCAATGCTTCTTACCGTTGACCTCGCGCTCTACCCTTACCTTGATCTTTGAATGCAGGGTGATCGACTTGTTCTCGTGTGCAAGTATTGCCTCATTGACATTCTTGAATACCTTGCCTTCACCGGGCTCTCCCTCTCTCTCCTGAGTGAGGTAGTAGCATCCGAGGACCATATCCTGTGTAGGCACGTTCACCGGGCCGCCGTCTGCGGGCTTCAGCAGGTTGTTGGGCATGAGCATCAGGAATCTGCACTCAGCCTGTGCCTCCACCGAAAGGGGAAGGTGCACTGCCATCTGGTCTCCGTCGAAGTCGGCATTGAAAGGTGTACATGCGAGAGGATGGAGCTTGATAGCCTTACCCTCTACGAGTACCGGCTCGAATGCCTGTATACCCAGTCTGTGGAGCGTTGGTGCACGGTTGAGCATAACGGGATGCTCATGTATGACCTTCTCGAGTACATCCCATACCTCGGGATCGAGACGCTCTACCATCTTCTTTGCATTCTTTATATTGTGAGATGTACCGTTTGATACGAGCTCCTTCATAACGAAAGGCTTGAAGAGCTCTATAGCCATCTCCTTGGGCAGACCGCACTGCCATATCTTAAGCTCGGGTCCTACGACTATAACGGAACGGCCCGAGTAGTCCACACGCTTACCGAGAAGGTTCTGTCTGAAGCGTCCTCCCTTACCCTTGAGCATATCGGAAAGTGACTTCAGCGGACGATTGCCGGGTCCTGTTACGGGTCTGCCGCGGCGTCCGTTATCGATAAGTGCATCAACAGCCTCCTGCAGCATTCTCTTCTCGTTACGCACGATGATATCGGGAGTTCCGAGCTCGAGCAGCTTCTGCAGTCTGTTGTTTCTGTTTATTATCCTTCTGTACAGATCGTTAAGATCGGATGTTGCAAATCTTCCGCCGTCCAGCTGTACCATAGGTCTGAGATCGGGCGGGATGACGGGGATGCAGTCCATGATCATCCATGCAGGCTCATTGCCTGACTCCCTGAATGCCTCTATGACCTCAAGTCTCTTTACTATACGTGCTCTCTTCTGGCCGGTAGCGTTCTCAAGCTCAGCTCTCAGCTCATCAGACTCTTTGTCGAGATCGATGGCCTGAAGCAGCTCCTTTATTGCCTCTGCGCCCATTCCTACGCGGAACTTGTATCCGTACTTCTCGCGGTTTGCCTGATACTCAAGCTCAGTCAGTATCTGCTTATACTCGAGATCGGTCTCAGCGGGATCCAGTACGATATATGCTGCAAAGTACAGCACTCTCTCAAGGATACGGGGTGAAAGGTCAAGTATCAGACCCATACGGCTGGGTATACCCTTGAAGTACCATATATGTGATACGGGTGCTGCCAGCTCAATATGACCCATACGCTCTCTGCGGACAGATGCCTTGGTCACCTCGACTCCGCACTTGTCGCAGATCACGCCCTTATATCTTATCTTCTTGTACTTGCCGCAGTGGCACTCCCAGTCCTTTGTGGGTCCGAAGATCCTCTCGCAGAAAAGACCGTCCGGCTCGGGCTTCAGGGTTCTGTAGTTGATGGTCTCCGGCTTCTTTACCTCACCGTGTGACCACTCACGTACCTTACCCGGGCTTGCCAGGCCTATCCTTATTGCATCAAAGGATAAGGGCTCGTATTTATCGTTCTGTCTGTTTATCATATCCGGCATTTTATAGAACTCCTCTCAGTCTATGATTCGCGTATTCCCAGTCACTCTTCCGTATCGTAAGCGATCTCTTCGACCGGCTCTTCGTCTACGTATGATTCCTCATCGTCATCGACGGTCTCAAGCGTTCCGGTCTCACTGTCGTATTCCTGTGTTGAGTAACCGTTAGCTCTGAACTCATCCTCGTTCACGCTGCCGTAGAAACGGTCGTCGTCGAGGATATGACGCATATCCGTATCACCGAACTCAGCCGTCTCGGCTATCTCTACCTCAGTGCCGTCCTCCTTGAGTACGCGCACATCGAGACCGAGTGACTGCAGCTCCTTAAGGAGCACCTTGAATGACTCCGGTATACCGGGTTCAGGGATATTCTCACCCTTGATGATCGCTTCATAAGTCTTCACACGGCCTATGACATCATCAGACTTCACGGTGAGGATCTCCTGCAGTGTGTATGCCGCACCGTATGCTTCGAGTGCCCACACTTCCATCTCTCCGAATCTCTGTCCGCCGAACTGGGCTTTTCCTCCCAGAGGCTGCTGTGTGACCAGTGAATAAGGGCCAGTCGAACGTGCATGGATCTTATCGTCTACCATGTGGTGCAGTTTCAGATAGTGCATGTGTCCGATAGTAACGGGGTTGTCAAAGTACTCTCCGGTCCTTCCGTCCCTGAGCCTGACCTTACCGTCTTTCTTGATCTCAACGCCCTTCCATACTTCTCTGTGAGCTCTGTTGTCAGACAGATACTTCATCACATCGGGAAGCAGTATCTTCTTGTATTTCTTCTCGAAGTCCTCCCACTCGCTGTTGACGTAGTCATTTGCAAGCTCGAGTGTCTCTTCGATATCCACCTCGTTAGCTCCGTCAAACACCGGAGTCGTGATCTTGAATCCGAGTGCAGCTGCCGCAAGAGAAAGGTGTATCTCGAGGATCTGACCTATGTTCATACGTGAAGGCACACCCAGAGGATTGAGCACTATATCAAGCGGTCTTCCGTTGGGAAGATAAGGCATATCCTCTATCGGGAGCACTCTCGAGCAGACACCCTTGTTTCCGTGGCGTCCTGCCATCTTGTCTCCGACACCGATCTTTCTCTTCTGAGCTATGTAGATACGTACTGCCTTGTTCACGCCGGGTGAGAGCTCGTCTCCTGCCTCTCTCGTGAACACCTTGGCATCTACGACTATACCGTACTCACCGTGAGGTACCTTGAGGGATGTGTCTCTGACCTCGCGTGCCTTCTCTCCGAATATCGCACGCAGCAGCCTCTCCTCAGCGGTCAGCTCTGTCTCTCCCTTGGGAGTGACCTTGCCTACCAGGATATCTCCGGCTCTTACCTCGGCACCTATTCTTATGATGCCGTTCTCGTCGAGATCCTTCAGAGCTTCTTCTCCGACACCGGGCACATCACGTGTGATCTCCTCGGGTCCGAGCTTCGTATCTCTGGACTCGCACTCATACTCTTCTATATTTATGGAAGTAAATACATCGTCTCTTACCAGACGCTCGCTTATAAGCACGGCGTCCTCGTAGTTGTAGCCTTCCCATGTCATGAATCCGATCAGAGGATTCTTACCGAGAGCCAGCTCTCCGTTACTCGTGGAAGGTCCGTCTGCTATGACCTCACCTGCCTCGATATGCTGTCCCTTGACCACTATGGGCCTCTGGTTGTAGCAGTTGGACTGGTTGGATCTCATGAACTTAGACAGCTTGTAGTCTGTCTTTGTGCCGTCATCATTTGCCACCTTCACGGAATCGCTCTGTGAAAGAAGTACTGTACCGGGCTTCTCTGCAACAACGCATACGCCTGAGTCAACCGCTGCCTTTGCCTCCATACCTGTACCGATAAGAGGTGCTTCGGTTGTAAGAAGCGGCACTGCCTGTCTCTGCATGTTGGATCCCATCAGCGCACGCGTAGGGTCATCATTCTGCAGGAAGGGCACCAGAGTCGTAGCCACCGAGAAGACCTGTCTGGGTGACACGTCCATGTAATCAAACATGCTCTTCTCATACTGCTGCGTCTCATCCTTGAAACGACCGGATACCATACGGTTAACGAAGTGTCCCTTCTCATCCAGAGGCTCTGAAGCCTGTGCTACATGATAGTTATCCTCTTCGTCAGCGGTCATGTATACGACATCATCCGTGACCTTCGGGTTCTCAGGATCCGAATGATCCACCTTTCTGTAGGGAGACTCGACAAAGCCATACTCATTGATACGCGCGAAGCATGCCAGTGAGTTGATCAGACCGATGTTCGGTCCTTCGGGTGTCTCTACAGGGCACATACGTCCGTAGTGTGAATAATGGATATCTCTGACCTCCATGCCTGCACGGTCTCTTGAAAGTCCGCCGGGGCCGAGGGCTGAGAGTCTTCTCTTATGTGTCAGCTCACCCAGAGGGTTGTTCTGATCCATGAACTGTGACAGCTGTGAAGATCCGAAGAACTCCTTTACTGCTGCAGTCACGGGCTTGATATTGATCAGCTGCTGAGCTGTTACAGTGGTGATGTCCTGTGTGGTCATCCTCTCACGTACTACTCTTTCGAGTCTTGAAAGACCTATCCTGTACTGATTCTGCAGGAGCTCGCCTACCGCACGGATACGGCGGTTGCCGAGATGGTCTATATCGTCCTTGTTTCCGATATGGTACTCAAGGTGCATGTTGTAGTTGATCGAAGCGAATATATCCTCTCTTGTGATATGCTTCGGGATCAGCTCGCCAAGATTGTGCCTGATGGCATCCTTGAGAGCCTCGGGAGTATCATTCTCCTCCATCAGCTTCTCGAGTGCGGGATAGTATACCAGCTCTGTTACGCCGTAATCTCTTGCACTCTCGCCCTTGGGGAACTCGATGTAGTGATTTATATCCACCATCATGGAAGAAAGGACCTTAACGTTCCTCTTCTCCGTCTGTATGGTTACGCAGCGTACGCCGCTGTTCTGGATCTCATCAGCCAGCTCTCTTGTGACCTCGCATCCTGCCTTTGCAGCCAGACCGTTCTTGCCGGGCAGCTTGATGATCTCTCCCGTAGCGGGATCGAGCACGTCCTCTGCCAGGATGTGGCCTGCGAGACGATTTCTGAAAGAAAGCTTCTTATTGAACTTATAACGTCCCACCTTTGCAAGATCATATCTTCTTGCATCGAAGAACATACCCTCGATAAGGGATCTTGCACTCTCTTCTGCCAGAGGCTCACCGGGACGGATCTTCTTGTAGAGCTCAAGCAGGCCGTCCTTCACGCTCTCTCCGGGATCCTTCGTCAGAGAAGCCACAAGCTTGGGCTCATCTCCGAAGAGATCGAAGATCTCCTGATTGGTGCCGAGTCCGAGTGCACGGAGCAATACCGTGACCGGAACCTTTCTGGTACGGTCTACATGTACATAGAAGATATCATTTGAATCGGTCTCATACTCCAGCCATGCTCCCCTGTTGGGTATCACGGTGCAGGAGTACAGCTTCTTACCGAACTTATCGTGATCTATACCATAATATATGCCGGGTGAACGGACGAGCTGTGATACGATGACACGCTCCGCGCCGTTGATGACGAACGTTCCTGTGTCTGTCATGATGGGAAGCTCACCCATGAATATCTTCTGCTCGGTGTTGTCTCCCTCCGGTTTTGACGCATTGTAAAGGCGCACAGTCACCTCAAGAGGAGCCGAATATGTGGCATCTCTTGCCTTGCACTCTTCGATGCTGTACTTTACCTTTTCTTTGTTGAACTGGTAATCGACAAACTCCATGGAAAGATTTCCGCTATAGTCGTTTATAGGGGAAATATCCTCGAACGCTTCCTTCAAGCCCTCATTAATAAACCAGTCATACGACGTTCTCTGAACTTCTATCAGATCGGGCATTTCCAGGACCTCTCTCTGTCTCTGGTAGCTCATCCTCAGGTTCTTACCGCTGTAGACTGGGTATATTCTGTTCTTTTCCATTTAAGTCATCACCCCGTGAATATAAAAAGTTTTTGGTTCCCGCACCCTGCAGAAATGCGCCCGGATAAGGCGTTTACGGCCTGATTTTAAAGACAAAGAAAGCCTGTGCCGCCACAAAAGTGCAATCTACATGGTAACACAAGCTTTCTTATGAAGTCAATTACTTTTTTTATTTTTTTACTTCAGGGTAACCTTAGCGCCCTCTGCCTCGAGCTTAGCCTTGATATCATCGGCTGTAGCCTTGTCAGCTGCCTCCTTGAGGATCTTAGGTGCGCCCTCAACGAGATCCTTTGCTTCCTTCAGGCCGAGACCTGTTGCCTCACGTACGACCTTGATGACCTTGATCTTGTTAGGTCCTACCTCTGTCAGCTCTACGTCGAACTCTGTCTTGTCCTCAGCTGCTCCTGCGCCGCCTGCTGCTGCACCGCCTGCTGCTACTACAACGCCTGCTGCTGCAGATACACCAAACTCCTCCTCGCAAGCCTTTACGAGATCGTTCAGCTCAAGTACTGTCAGCTCTTTTATAGCATCGATTATTTCTTCTTTTGTAAGCTTAGCCATTTTGATTTCCTCCTATTATATAGTACAGTTCTTTACTCTTCAGTCTTTGCTTCTTCAGCCGGAGCCTCTGCTGCAGGTGCTTCTGCCTCTGCTGCGGGTGCCTCTGCTTCTGCTGCGGGTGCTGCCTCTGCCGTTGCAACTTCCTCTGCCTTAGCCTCTTCAGGTGCTGCTTCTGCTGCTCCTGCGTCAGGTCCCTTCTCCGCTATCTGAGCGATCACTCTCGCGAAGTTGGATACAGGTGACTTCCATGAGCCAAAGAGTCTTCCGAGCAGCTCCTCTCTTGAAGGAACATTTGCAAGCTCTTCGATTCCCTTTACATCATAGTAAGTGCCCTCGATGACTGCTCCCTTGATCTCGAGCTTGTCCGCTGTCTTAGCGAACTTCACGAGTACTCTTGCGGGTGCTGTGACATCCTCGTCAGCCAGTGCGAGCGCCGAAGGACCGTCCAGATGCTTGTCGAGCTCAGCGAAATCTGTGCCTTCGAAAGCTCTCTTCATCATGGTGTTCTTGTACACCTTGTAAGTCACGCCTGCCTCACGGAGCTGTCTGCGGAGCTGTGTGTCCTGCTCTACAGTAAGACCTCTGTGGTCTACAAGCACTGCAGCGTGCGCGCCTTTGATCCTCTCGGAGATCTCATCGACTATGGGAGCCTTGAGTTCTACCTTTGCCATACGCTTTTTTACCTCCTTATAAGAATTACCGAAAAAAATCCCCTGCCGTAAAGACAGGGGACACAAAGAATCCATTACAGACCCTCAATGGGTCGTTCTTCCTCGGCTGGCGTCCGTTCGGACTTACGGTACGGACCGTCATGCGGCCCCTTCCACCTGCTGTCTTCGGCAAGTACTGATGATACTACGCAAATTGTAAGTATGTCAAGCTTTATAATGCTTTTTTTATGGCCTCAAGGAAATCATCATACTCCTCAAAAGCCGGGAGCTCCGGATGGTCCTTCTTGATCTGCTCCGTGCTCCTGAAAAGGAATCCCGCCCTCGAAGCTTCTATCATTGCCAGATCATTAAAGGAATCACCTGCCGCGATAGTCTCATAGCCTATGCTCTGCAGTGCCTTCACCGTAGAAAGCTTGGACTTCTCTATCCTCATCTTATAATCGGCTATACTTCCGTCATCACCGATCACAAGTGTATTGCAGAAGAGAGTCGGATAACCGAGCTTCTTCATAAGAGGTGCCGCAAACTGTTCAAAGGTATCCGACAGGATCAGCACCTGAGTGATAGTCCTCAGCTCATCGAGGAATTCCTTTGCACCGGGAAGCGGATCGATACCGGCTATGACATCCTGTATCTCCTTAAGCCCCAGTCCATGTTCCTTGAGTATCTCGAGCCTGTAGCGCATGAGCTTGTCGTAGTCGGGCTCGTCTCTGGTAGTCTTCTTCAGCTCGGGTATACCCGTTGCCTCTGAGAAAGCTATCCATATCTCGGGGACCAGCACCCCTTCCATATCAAGACATACTATATTCATATGATTTACTTCTCGTACTCTATGACTTCCTTGCAGAGGATGTGCCTCGGCAGTCCGTTCACATAGATAGGTGTCAGCTCACCGATGATGAGCGGACGAGCATACTTCACATATGCATCCGTGATAGAGCATCCGTCAGCACCGATGAACTCATCGGGTACAGCTCTCTCTACGTTAGCTATCTGATGTATATCATAGGAAGAAGTACCGCACTCATAAGGTGAATCGCAGTCTCTCTTAAGGATGATCATCTCGCCTGTCTTGCCCTGATCAGCAGCTACCACTGCGTCATGGCCGACCTGGAATGCCTCATTGATATCAGTAAGGGAAGCGATGTGTGTACCTGCTCTCTGAAGAGTGGAAAGCTCCACTGCTCTTGTCTTGAGACCGTACTCAGCTGCGATCTTGTGTGCGAGAGTAGTCGCCGTGCCGCCCATCTGCTTGTGTCCGAAAGCATCAACGGGAACCGAATCAGCCTCAAGCTCACATACATACCTGCCGTCAGCGAGCTTCACGCCCTCTGATACAGCTATGACAACTGATGTCCTTGTCTCTGAAAGAGTCTTGACCTTCTTCATGAACTCATCCATGTCGAATGTCCTCTCAGGCAGATAGATCGCATCAACGCCTTCGCAGTCGGGACCCTTTGCAAGTGCAGCCGCAGCTGTAAGCCAGCCGGCATTCCTTCCCATGATCTCAACGATACAGATGGTGGGCTTCTCTGCTCCGAAGGAAGCGTTATCTCTTATTACCTCTTTGAGTGAAGTAGCGATATACTTTGCTGATGAACCGTATCCGGGGCAGTGATCCGTGATAGGCAGATCGTTGTCGATCGTCTTGGGTACGCCCATGAACTTCTGGCTCTTGCCGTGTGCTGCAGCATAGTCAGAGAGCATCTTTACGGTATCCATTGAGTCGTTGCCGCCTGCGTAGAAGAGGTACTGTATGTCATGCTTCTCCATGATCTCGAATACCTTCTCATATACGTCCTCATGACCCTCGATCTTGGGCATCTTGAAACGGCAGCTTCCGAGGAATGCTGAAGGAGTACGCTTCAGAAGCTCCACTCCCATGTCATCCGAAAGATAATCATCAAGGTCCGTAAGCTTATCCTTTAAGAAGCCCTCGATACCGTGAACCATACCGTATACCTTGTTCACGCCAAGCTTCTTCGCAGCTACATATACACCTGCGACAGAAGAATTGATAACGGCGGTGGGTCCGCCTGACTGTCCTACTACAATGTTTCCTTTCATTTTGACCTCTCCTTTATATGATAAAAATGTTTTATTGCGTCCTGTATCCGCAATTAATCATTTTATCTTAATAGCCTCTTATTTACAACACTTTTTGACACGCAGCGCCATTATCGGTATCATACTTCTCGTATGCGCCGATGTTGGAATTTGCTATAAAAGCGTTTTCAATGCCCGAAGGGGCGGACGCTTGCGGACGGCTCCAATCGGGCATTAGAAAACCTGACCCGCATGAGCAAGTAGCGCGGCAGCGCGGATTGCGAAGGCAGGGTCGCGATTGCGAGAGCGGAGCAATCGGGTTTTATGTATATGATAAGCGCCGATGTTGGAATTGGCCATAAAAGCGTTTTCAATGCCCGAAGGGGACGGACGCTTGCGGACGGCTCCAATCGGGCATTAGAAAACCTGACCCGCATGAGCAAGTAGCGCGGCAGCGCGGATTGCGAAGGAAGGGTCGCGATTGCGAGAGCGGAGCA
>JAEEGO010000256.1 GCA_016280355.1 Lachnospiraceae bacterium
AGTGTTTGCAGAATCGCGCTGCATTGCTGAGAGATACCTTTGAAGGGGACCCTGTGGCAAGGCAGTCGGATGACCGGTTCGTGGTGATGTGCGACATAGAGGGTGGACCCGAGAAGATAGCGAAGATAAGAGAATCCGTACACAGCTATGATAAGGATGTATATCTGGAACTGAAGGTGGGAGGATACCGCCCGACTACAAAGGATGTGGATCCGAGGATAGCGGTGGACTACGCAAGATATGCCTGCAGCCTTATAAAAAACAAGTTCGGTGAGAACTACAAAGAGTATGATGAGACCGTAGACAGCCGGTTCCACAAAAATCAGTATATCGTGAACCATATCGACCGGGCTGTGGAAGAGGGTCATATAAAGGTATTCTATCAGCCTGTGGTATGGGCGGGATCGAAGGAGCTTTGCGGAATGGAAGCTCTGGCAAGATGGGATGATCCGAAGTACGGATTCCTGTCTCCGGGCGTCTTCATACCGGTGCTGGAGGATTACAGACAGATACACAAGCTGGATGCCTGCGTATTCGAGCAGGTGTGCAGGGACATGAAGGAAGCTGCAGATGCCGGAAAGAAAGTGGTCCCCGTATCGCTCAACTTCTCAAGACTTGACTTTGAGCTCATGGATGCGGTGTCCGTACTGGAAGGATATGTCGAAAAGTACGGGATAGACAGGGATTATATACATGTGGAGATAACTGAGAGTGCGCTGACCGATGATCTCGGAAGGATGAAGGAGGACACGGAGCGGTTTCGCAGGGATGGATATTCCATATGGCTCGATGATTTCGGTTCCGGATATTCTTCGCTCAATGTCCTGAAGGACTTTGACTTTGATGTGCTGAAGATAGATATGAAGTTCCTCACCAACTTCGAAAATAACGAGAAATCAAGGGTGATACTTAATACCATCATACAGCTCGCTGAAAGCATAGGGATGCTGTCGCTTACGGAAGGCGTGGAGACGGAAGAGGCAGCGGAGTTTCTTGAAAAGGCCGGATGCGGCAGGCTGCAGGGGTATCTTTTCGGCAAGCCGATGCCGCTCGAAGAGCTGTATGAAAAGATAGAGGACGGGACGTATACCGTATCCGACAGGTTGATCTGACAGGTTTTTTGCCGGAACAGAATGTTTATTGAAAAGAGGTTTGAATTTGGAAAAGTAACTGTCTCGGATGAGGAGACTGAAGAAGGTACGATACGTACCCTCCTTGTCGACGGAGCGCAGGAGTCTGCGTGCTATGTGGACGAGGGCATGCATTTCGAGCCAAGGTTCAAATACGTCGCGCAGTTTATAAAGATGCTGGAAGAGACAGATGCCGATCGGAAGGTGCTGCTTATCGGCGGAGGCGGCTTTACCATCCCCAAATACTTCATAAGCCGGTTTGATACGGGGATCCTGGATGTGGTCGAGCTTCACAGGGATATGTATGATATAGCCATGAAGTATTTCTTCCTGGATGAGCTGTATGCGAAGTATGACCCGGAAAAAACGGGGCGACTCCGGGTATTCTTTGAGGACGGCAATGATTATATCGACAGGTGCGCGTCTTCTGCTGACGGGATGAAGTATGATCTGGTGCTCGACGATGCTTTCGTCGGAAGGGTACATGACGACGGTATGCTATCCGAGCGTACGGCAGACCGCATAAGCAGGATACTGGCACCGGGAGGGAGATTTGCCATAAATCTCATGACTCCGGCAGAGGGATACGGCTCAATGCAGGCCGTTCTGACAGTAAATATACTCAAAAACCACTTCAAAGATGTGAAGATGCGTCAGGTGGATCCGGACAGGAGACCTACCGAAAGACAAAACTGCATCATCCGTGCGGCTTCACCCATAGTCTGAACCGCGTCCGAACTGTCCGATAAGACGGACATTGCTATAGAAAAAACCCGAATTTACGAGTATAATAGAATACCTGTAGTGCAGCTTATGGATCATAAGGGGGGATTATCATGGATAATAAAGCACTTTACAATCTGACTTACGGAGTATTCATGCTTGCGACAGAAGCAGAGGGGAAGGTGAACGGATGCATCACCAATACATGCATGCAGGTCGCAAACGGCCCCACCAGAGTCGCGATCTCATGTATCAATGCAAACTATACCTGCGAGCTGATAAAAAAGAGCGGTATCTTTGCACTGACTCTGCTGGATGAGACTACTGATTTCGATACGATAAAGCATTTCGGTATGCAGTCCGGAAGGGATGTGGACAAATTTACGGGAGATTTCGATATCGCCTCCCTGCCCAAGGATATGAACGGGATCCCTTATCTGAAGGAGCATGCCTGCTCAGTGATAAGCTGCAAGGTCCTTGAGAAGCACGATCTGGGAAGCCACACTCTCTTTATTGCGGAGATAACGGATGCAGTGCTTTTGAACGATAAAAAGCCTCTGACCTATGCTGACTATCAGAACAGGGTAAAGCCCAGACCCGATGCAGTAAAGACCGATAAGAAGATCGTGGGATGGAAATGTAAGATCTGCGGATATGTATATGAGGGAAGTGAGCTTCCGAAGGACTATACCTGCCCGCTGTGCGGACATCCTGCAGAGGATTTCGAGCCGATCTATGAATAAGGACAAAGACGCAGAAAGCGGATGGCAAAGGAGAAAGGGATGGACGGATCTGTAGAGATAAACGTATCCAGTGTATTTGAAAAGGACGGGAAAAAGCTCGCTTATGTATCTTTTCGTGACGGTGACAGGACGGCAGAGGGG
>JAEEGO010000257.1 GCA_016280355.1 Lachnospiraceae bacterium
AGCAGCGGGAGCAGCAGGTACATCGGTATCCGGTACGGGTACTACAACAGCGACAACAGGCGGAGCAGCATCGATGACTGCAGGCGGTGGCACTGCCGCGACATCGGGAGCAGCTGATGTGCTGGGAGACAGACAGGCTCCTGCAGTCGGTGCTGCAGCTTCAGGGGCTTCCGACTTGGAAGTACTCGGAGACAGACAGGCTCCCATGCCGGCTGACGGAGATATGCTGGAAGAGGGTGTGCTGGGTGCGAGACAGTCTCCCATCATAGCAGCATATGAGAACGGTACATTCGCAAGGGGCATGCTCTTTAATGAGGACGGACTGAAGCTTTCGTTCGCATGGTGGCTTGTGATCCTGATACTTGGCGGAAAGGGTGTACAGATGTATGCAAAGAGCCGCCGCAAGGAAGAAGAGACAGGCGACACAGGGGAGCATTGATCCTTAGTAGGTAATTTTATCACCAGGTGCACTTCGCACCTGGTGATAATTTATGTATAATCAAAACAGTGTGAAAAAACCAACATGAAAAAGGAGAGGGAGAGATGACACTTGAGGCAGATGTGACTACAGACAAGCGAAAGATCGGAAGAGTAGAGTTTAAGGCCCCCAGCGTGGTGGTGCTCTGCGATACGGGTGAGACCATCTACGTACAGGTAGAGGATGCGAGTCCGAAGGGCATGGGACTTTGGATGAAGGATGACCGTCCCGACATCATGGGCATGGATATCATCATAGTTGCAGATACGGTGATAATGTATGCCACTGTGGCGCGTATTGAGAAACGTGCAGACGGTACTTACACAGTGGGTATAAGTGCGAAGAAGTTCACTCCGGAGGTCCTGGAGTATCTGTTTAAGCATATAGGTAATCCTGACAAGGATTGAGTAGATAGTTTTAAAGGCGCGTATTTAGCGGATCATAGGGGATCCTGACTGGAATCGGGATGAATTGTCAGACAACTTAAAAATATTTTTTAAATTGTATTGACAATTCAAAAACCCTATGATATAGTTTAATCATTCCAAGAGAGATTGGGATACGAAAGGAGGACAAACCGCCAGTATAAGAACGTAGCTTCACAGGTCTTTCAAATCCGGTCAGGACGGTGAAGTGAAACCCAATCAAAATTGAATGAAGAGACCGGATGATAATATAGAAGCTTTTGTAAGAAGGGTAGAGAGAAGCGACAGACAGAATTTCGAAAGAGCGGATCAACTGCAGAATGATGGCACAAATTCCGTATAAGAGGTCCTACCAAGAGGGTGAGGACGGCGAGCCATAGACGAGTAGAGAGCAGGAGTGACGCAGAGAAGAGAGGTATGGTCCAATGGGACAAGAAGTGATGGATGAAATATCCAGATAGGCGGAACACTTGGTAGATGGGTGTTCCGCCTTAGTCGTTTAAAGCATATCTTATTACTTTCATTTTCCCTGTAAATATATTAGACTTTATATAGTATGCTTCTCGCGGGCAGGAATGACTGCAGGAGGCAACAGATCACGGTGTTCATAGGGGAGGACAATTCACATGAGGATAAAAAAAGCGGTAATACCTGCGGCAGGTCTCGGCACGAGATTTCTTCCTGCAACGAAAGCCCAGCCCAAGGAGATGCTTCCCATAGTGGATAAGCCGACGATACAGTATATCGTGGAAGAGGCTGTAAAGAGCGGCATAGAAGATATAGTGATCGTAAACGGCAGAAACAAAGGATCGATAGAGGATCATTTCGACCGTTCGGTGGAGCTTGAGCTGGAACTCGAGCGTCAGCAGAAGGAAGAAGCCCTTAAGATGGTAAAGTCTATTTCCGAGATGGCAAATATCTACTTCATCAGACAGAAGAAGCCGCTCGGACTCGGTCATGCTGTGCTTTCCGCGCAGAGATTCATAGGCAATGAGCCTTTTGCGGTGCTTCTCGGAGATGACGTGGTGGTGTCAAAGACACCGGCGCTGAAGCAGATGATGGATATCTACAGCGAATACAACAACAGTGTGGTCGGAGTACAGACCGTACCCCACGAGGTCACATATCAGTACGGCATAGTAGACGGCAAGCCCGTGGACGAGAGAGTATACAAGGTCAGGGACCTTGTTGAAAAGCCCGCCGTGGAGGAGGCACCCTCCGATATAGCCATACTTGGCAGATATATACTGACTCCCGATGTCTTCCGTTATCTGGAAAATCAGGAAAGAGGTGCAGGCGGAGAGATACAGCTGACCGATGCATTAAAGCGCATGGCAAAGGAAGAGGCTGTGTATGCATATGATTTCAAGGGCCACAGATATGACTGCGGCTCAAAGGTCGGATTCCTTCAGGCAAATATAGAGTTCGGTCTGAGGAGGCAGGAGCTTCGTGAGGATCTGGAAGCTTATATAAGGTATCTGGCTGAAGATATAGACAGGGCGATCGACTACGATTGATATGCTTCATCTGGTAGTCAATCCCTCAGCAGGTACCGGAAAGGGCAGGCGGATATTTGAAAGCTTAAGGCCTGCCTTTGATGAGACCGATGTGCCGTATCAGGTACACTATTCCGGTGAAAACAAGAGAATAGAGGATATAGTGCGTGAGCTGACATCAAACGCGACGGTACGTGAGCAGGACAGTGAGTTTACGGACATAGTCGTGATAGGCGGTGACGGATCAATGAACGGTGCCGTAAACGGTATAGCGGACTTTGATCATACACGGCTCGGCCTGATACCTGCAGGGAGCGGCAATGATCTCGCGAGAGGCCTTCGTATCACGAAAGACAAAAGGGAGCTGATACATACCGTCTGTCGGAGAGAGACTGTCAGAAGCATTGATGTAGGCATCTGTGAGACAGAGAACGGATCGAGATTATTTAATATCAGCTCCGGGGTTGGATTTGATGCTGCAACCTGTTTTTTTGCAGAAAGATCGAGGCTGAAACGTGAGCTGAACAGTGTGGGGCTCGGAAAGCTGGTATATATCACCGAAGCCCTTCGTCTCATCTTAAGGAATGAGACCTTCAGGTGTGAGATAAAGACAGCGGACGGGAAAGAAAGAGTATATGAAAGATGCCTGTTTGCAGTTGGGATGAACCACAAGTATGAAGGCGGGGGATTCATGTTCTGTCCGGAAGCCTCCGGGACAGACGGTCAGCTGGATTTCTGTGTGGCTGACGGGATCAGTACCGGCAAGTTCATGTGGGTGTTTCCGAAGGCGCTTAAAGGCAAACATACGAAGTACAAAGGGGTGGATGTGTTTAGGACGGATGAAGTTTACATAACTATCCAGGCTCCTTCGTATGTCCATACAGACGGTGAAGCGGAATGCATCGAGCACAGGATCAGGATGGCTGTATATGACAAAACACTGCAGCTCATCATGTGAGATCATAGTTAAAAGG
>JAEEGO010000030.1 GCA_016280355.1 Lachnospiraceae bacterium
ATAATGTTTGAGAGGGCACTGAGGGAAAAGGGCGTGCCTCACGCCATGCATCTGTACTCATCCGGACAGCACGGCCTGTCCAGTGCCGATGAAGAATGGGCCTCAAGGAGATCTGATGATCTGTGGTGCACGGATCAGACCGGAAGAGTCCTGAAGGCGGTAGAAGAGGGGAAGATAAGCGCCCCGGAGGATGAAATAGAGTTTGCAAAAGGGGAGTATGCAGATTATGTAAACCGCGGTCCGGCACCCCGTACAGCGAACAAAGAGGTCAGTAACTGGTGCAGTGAAGCCATTGATTTCCTCCACCATATATGGAAGCCAAACGACACATAAAATGCAAAGTAACCACAAATTGATCAAAAATGAAAGGTTGACATAAATTAAAATGCCTAAAAGTGCGAACCAAAAACTGAAGCTGCCGTTCCTGATGAAGATCATGCTGGAGAAGACAGACGAGGAACACGGACTGACAATGTCCGAGATCCTGGATGAGCTATCCGCATACGGAGTCGAGGCGGAGCGTAAGAGTATCTATACGGACTTTGAAGATATGCTCCAGCTCGGCGTGGAGATAATATCAGATAAGAGAGGAAGGAGCTGCAGATATCATGTGGCATCGAGACAGTTCGAACAGGCTGAGCTGAAGCTTCTTATAGATGCAATACAGTCTTCACGCTTCATCACCGAGAAGAAGTCCAGACAGCTGATCAATAAGATCAAAACCCTGGCGAGCGAGAATGAAGCAAGGGATCTCCAGAGACAGGTGTATGTACACGGACGGATAAAGTCCATGAACGAAAGCATTTATTACAATGTGGATGAGATAAACACGGCGATAAACGATAATCGGAAGATCAGCTTCAATTATTATAAATGGGATACGGATAAAGAGCTGGTGCCGAGACGCGGAGGTGACAGCTACGTAGTAAGTCCCTGGGCTCTGACCTGGGATGATGAGAATTACTATATGGTTGCTTTTGATGATGAAAGCAGCATGATAAAGCACTACCGTGTAGATAAGATGATGCACATAGAGGTCCTGGATGAGAGCAGGGAAGGAAAGAGTTTATTCAGGGACTTTGATATAGCTGCCTACTCCAGAAGGAACTTCGGAATGTACAGCGGTGAGCTGAAAAACGTCACGATAGAATTTCCGGATGAGATGGTGGGAGTCTTCATAGACCGCTTCGGCAAGGACATCCCCGTAAGGAAGGCCGGAAAGGGCAGGAGCAGGACAAGAGTGGAGGTAGCGGTGAGCGAGCAGTTCTTCGGCTGGATAATGGGACTGGGTACCGGAGTCGTGGTGACAGCCCCGCAGTCCGTTGTAAATGATATAAGCAAGGCTGCAAAGGCCTTCGCAAAGAATTACCGATGAGATAGTACCATGAAAGTATTACGAAATATCCTGATAGTTATAATGGCACTTGTTGTGCTGATGTGTCTCCTGGTGGGTATCAGTACAGTAAGACCCGATCTCTTCAGCCGATTCACCGGAAAGGGCGAAGAAACAAAAGAAGAGGCATCGACTGTATCGGAGGTGAGCGCACCTGAGGAGGAAAGTGACGTCGAGGAAGTCTCCGACAACAATGTCACAGTGTCTGTGGATGAGGCTGAGGCGATAATCGATGCATATTTCGCAGAGGAAGAAGGAGATATACCTCAGGCAGGACTCAGGGGAGGCATCAGTGCAAACTATACGATGCCGACGGAGAGTGTGAATGTCCCCGATGCGATGAAGGAGCTTTGCGGACTGCAGGACCTCGAAGGAGAATACAGCAAGCTTACTCCCGATGAAGCAGACCGTATCGAAGAGGAGCTTTCTGAAGGGGAGACCGGAGATGATCTTTCCTTTGATGAGCTGTATTATCCCTATTACCATATGCTGGATATGAGAGGGCAGCATCTGTACAGGCAGATATATGCGAATGCCATGGAGCAGAATGACACCTTCAAGTCCGTGGAGAAGGATATGCCGTGGTCGAGCTTCAAAAACACCTTTGAGGCTGTCTTTAACGATCATCCGGAGCTTTTCTGGCTAAACACCAAATACTCCGCAAGATACAGAGACAACGGTGAATGTCTCGAGGTAAAGCTTTCCTTCAACAGGACTGCGGAAGATATAGAAGGCTCGGCGGCAAAATTTGACGAGGGTGCCAACGCTATGGGGACTCAGGCCGGGGGAGACGTATACGATCAGGAAAAGGCCATACATGATGCGATAGCGGACGCCGTATCATACAGTCTGTCGGCGGAGATGAACCAGAGCTCCTACAGTGCGCTGGTGAATAAGTCGACGGTATGTGCGGGATATGCAAGAGCTTTCCAGTACATCATGCAGCAGCTTGGCGTACCGTGCTACTACTGCAGAGGCGTGGCGGGAGAGCCGCATGCCTGGAATATCATCAAGCTGTATGACGGATACTACAATGTCGATGTGACCTGGGATGATTCATCGTCGGGAGAGAAATACGCATATTTCAATCTGTCCGATGCGGAGATAGGAAAGGACCACAGGAGAGCCGGACTGTCTGTATATCTTCCGGCCTGTGAGGGCGGCAACTACAGCCACCTGGAGGACGGACAGGTATCGGAAAACGGGGCCCGTGAGGAAGAGGGCACGCAGGGAGAGCGTCCGGAAGGACCCTACTGCAGGAGCATTGAAGAGTATTATGACCTTTGCACTAAGGAGATAAAGGATACGGGCAAGGGTATATATACTTTTGATATTTACACCACCGACCGTGAGGTCTATGATAAATGCGTGGATGCCTATACCAAAAGAAAGGTTGAAGCGGCATACATGAAGGATTGTCTCAGTGATATAGAGAATGCAAAAGGACTCATTGTGGAGCTGGATGCCAGAGAGCTGGACAGCGGAGTGTACAAGATGACTCAGAGGGTACAGTGCTGGTAGATAACAGGGATATGAAGAACGGGAAGAGAAAAAACGTGATATTGCAGATGCTGGCAGTGATGCTGACAGCAGTGATCTGCCTGACAGGGTGTACTTATCAGCCACCCTACAAAAGAGGATATAACGAAGGCTATGCAAAGGGATACTCGGACGGAAGCAGCGGTGCGCCGGAAGCCGTGAGCAGTGACGGCACGGTATCGATATCGTCAAACGGTGAGGGAGCATCCGATGAAAAAGCCGGGGGGCTTTCGAATGTGATGCAGTCTGCCGACAAGGATGCTGATCAGAAGGACGAAGAGAAAAAAGAGGAAGCTACCGAAAGCGCAGCTGCAGAGGAGAGTACAGAGAATACGGAGTCCGGAGAGCAGGAGGCGACTGCTGACGCGGGTGCGGAGACGACGGCAGAGAGCGCAGGAGAAGGCGAAGCAGCTGAGTCGCAGCAAGGAAGTGACAGTGCCACTGGTGCAGCCACAAAGGACTGGGGCGGAAGGATCATAAGAGCAGAAGCCGTAAATGAGGCAATGTATTCCAATCCGGAGGTCATAGACGGACTGCGTCAGATATATGATGACAAGCAGATATTCGGAATGTTCGTAGGAGACTCGGGTACAAATCAGCTTCACAAGGTAGGAGGTCCTCATTTCGCGTCGCTCAAGTTTGAAGAGCTCGTGGTATTTGATGAGACCAAGAGTGTGGAAGATGTCATAAACGAAGGATTCTATACAAAGTGCAGTTGTATGGATTAAAAAAGAAAAAAGGACACATGAAGAAGATAAAAGCGGCAACCC
>JAEEGO010000031.1 GCA_016280355.1 Lachnospiraceae bacterium
AAAGAAAGACAAGAAGAAAAAATCAGATAATACCCAGGAAGTCACTCAGCTGGATGCAGTCGTAAAGTATGCTTCGAAGATCGCAGAAGAGCATAAGATCGCGGCTGTACGACAGATATGGCTGCCTGCACTGGCGAAGAAGATATACCTCGAGGAGCTCGCAACGGAAAAGAGCGAAGGATTCTCACTGCGACTGCCTGTAGGTCTAGCGGACAATCCCGAGGCACAGAGCCAGTACACGGCCTATGTGGATTTCCTCGCAGACGGAAACCTGCTGGTGTGCGGTCCTTCCGGATCGGGCAAGACGACACTGTTGCAGTCCGTCATCTACGGTGCGGTAACGCAGTATCAGCCGTCGGATGTCAACATCTACATACTCGACTTCTCATCGCGTACCATGTCGGTATTCGCTTCGATGCCGCATATCGGCGGAGTATGCTTCGACGGTGAGGATGACAAGCTCAGCGATACTTTCGAGTTCTTTGCAAATGAGCTGGCAGAGAGAAAGAAGAAGTTCGCATCAATGGGCATCGGCTCCTTCAAGGAGTACGTACAGTTCAACAAGGACTGTCCCGCGCTGCTTCTGGTGCTGGATAACTTCACGGCTTTCTATGAGAACTATGACAGGTTCGATGATGATCTGGCTGTCATCACGAGAGAAGGAACCAGCTACGGAATATATACCGTCATCACAGCCAATGCTTCGGGAGACCTCAGGAGCCGCCTGCGCCAGAACTTCAACTGCGGCATAGCTCTCCAGATGCCCGACCGCTTCGAATATGAGGCAGTGACGGGTGAGAGGACCGAGATCATACCCGAGGGCAAGACTCCGGGCCGCGGTCTCATCAAGGCACCTGTAAGTGTCGAATTCCAGGTCGCTCTTCCCGTCAAGGAAAAGGACGGACTGTCACAGGCACAGAGCATCAAGAAGAGCCTGGCAGGCGTGAATGTGGAGTCGGGAGCAAAGGGCGCGAAGAAGCTCGGACAGGTGCTGGATTCACTCAGCATAAAGGAACTCCTCGCAGAGACAAAGGACTATCCCGAGAACAAGTTTGCAGTAGGAAAAACGATGGACGGTGAAACCGTACTGACTCTCGACATGGATAACGAATACTGCGTGAGTATCATCGGTCTCGGCAAGACAGGAAAGACAAATCTTATCAAGGCTCTTGCCATGGAAGCAGGCCAGAAGGGCGACGAGATCATACTCTTTGACGGCAAGAGCGAGGAGCTGAAGGATTTCGCCAAGAGTGCAAAGATCAAGAACTACATTACCGATGCAGCAGCCCTCTTTAAGGTGATGCAGGAGGATATCGTTCCGAAGTTCGGAGAAAGAAACGGCATAGTAAATGAAGCAAGAGATGCCGGCAAAAATGTGGCAGAGGCTCTGAAGGATCAGAAGAGGATAATCATACTGATCAACGATTATGCTTCATTCATCGAGACGGTATACTCAGACGAGTACGATATGAGTGCATTCTTCGAGACGGCTCTTGAGAAGGGCAGAGACCATAAGATACAGTTTGTTGCGGCAATGACGAACGATGATGTGAGTGACTGCGCAAGATATCAGGTGTCGAGACAGTTCATAGCAATGGAAAGCGGAGTAAATCTTGGCGGACTGTTCGACCAGCAGAACGTGCTTCATTGGGAGATGTCTTCGGCAGATGCGGTAAGACAGCTTGAGGCAGGTTTCGGATATGCGCTCACAGAGGACGGAGCTCCGGCCAGGATGCTCACACCTCTCGTATAAAGGAGGAGATTCATTATGAGTAAGATCTTTTTGGAAACGGAAGTTCCGGGTATAGCAAAGACCTATGAGTTTTCAGCTGACTCCGTCATGACAGTCGGAACCGTAAAAAAGGAAATGGTAGAACAGATAAGTGCCGTTGAGAATATGACGGTATTTCCGGATCCCGATAAGGTGCTCGTATGCAGCATCAATATGCAGGGACTGCTTCAGGACAGCGATACGCTCGGGAGCATCGGAGTAAACAGCGGCGACAAAATAATGCTTATATAAGGAGATTATCATGGCAGATATGACTAATGTCGATGCGGGGAAACTGCGTCAGTCGGCGTCGAGGATAGGTAGTCTGGCGAGTGACCTGTCCGGCAACGTCAGCAAGATCAATGAGGCGATCGGCAATCTGTCCAAGTCGTGGGTGAGCGATGCTGCAACACAGTTTTTGCAGAACTGGCATACGGACGAGGAAGCACTGCTGGAGATGGTCGATCAGTACAGGGAGATTTCCGATATCATGAACGAGCTTGCACAGGATTTTGAAGCTTCGGAAAATGAATCGGAGAGTCTCGTGGCAAAGATAAAGATATGAGGAGGTTAGGAAATGGCAGCAGGAAATGAACAGAAAGTCGACACCGCGCTTCTTGCGAACTGTGCGGAAACCCTGGCTCCTCTCATCAAAAACCTGGAGAATATATTCGAACAGTTCCAGCAGGAGGTGAAAAACTCCAGAGGAGACTGGCAGGGTGATACATCCGATGATATCAGGAATACGGCGAACCAGCTGAAGTCCAGCTCTTCCGAGATCATAAGAGTGCTGAACGGATACGTGAGCGGACTCAAGGAACTGGCCGGGATATATGACAAGGCAGAGAGCAAGGTCAATGATACGGGTAAATCACTGAAGTTCGGCAGTACGTTTAAGTGAGGGTATGATCAATGGCAATCAAATTTAACTATCAGCAGACGATCCAGCAGGCACAGCAGCTTGAGCAGATGGCATCGGATCTGTCCGGCAAGACAAAAGGAAAACTGACCGGAGTAAAGGATAACCTGAGTGCCGCGTGGACAGGAAACGCAGGCAAGAGCTTCGTGAAGTTTTTGGGAGATGCAGAGTCGGACCTTGACGCCAAAGCCAAGTACCTGCGAGGTGTGGCGGATTATCTGAAAAAGACGGCAAAGAAGATCAAGGCAGCGGAAGAAGCTGCACAGGCATCAGCTTCAGGTATTTCATAGAAAGAGGAAGATCATGGCAGCAAAGAATACCGTAAATTATCAAAAAATGAGAGCGGCCATCTCGGAGCTTGAAAATATCCATGCCAATATGCAAAAGCATATGAAATCTCTGGACGAGACAATGTCTACTATAAAGAAGGTATGGAAGGGCGAGGCGGCCAATGAGTATCTAAAGCAGTACCAGAAGAATCTGAAGGATTTCCAGAACATGGCTGAATCGATCCATTCGGCTTCAAATGCGCTGGCCGAGTCCTGCAATGTATATGAGATGACGGATGCGCAGGCAATGGAAGTGGTTTCAAAAATGGGAAAGAGAGGGTAATCCCCCGGAGGTAGATTATGGCAGAAGTTAATTTGGAAGTAGATGCGGCGCAGCTCAGATCGCTCGCAGAGTCAGTAGATAAGGCTTCGAACGGTCTCCGGGAGGCATGCTACGGAGCCAAGGGTCAGATAGACGGACTCAAGGGTGTCTGGACCGGAGAAGCGGCAAGCACGTACCAGGCAAGCTTTCAGAGACTCATGGATGCGTGCAACGAGTCCCTTACCACTCTGGGGAAGATGGTGAACTCCATCTACGATTCGGCGGACAAGTACGAAAAAACCGTCAAGGCTGTACAGAATGATGTAAAGGACATACCGAAGTTACCTACTAATCTATTCAAGTGATATACAGGTGGTGAGAAAATGGCTTACAAGGTATCGTATAAAGTAGTATCAGAGCAGGGTGAGCAGCTGAAGAACATAGCCAAGGATATGGATAACTATGTGAACAGCCTGAACCAGATAGTCTCAAAGCTGGGAAATGATGAGCTCCTGCAGTCGGTAAGGAGTGACCTCAACAAGTTCAAGCAGCAGCTGGAAGAAGAGAAGACAGTGCTGAATCTGGCAGGACAGATCATAGGAGATGTGGTCCAGAACTATACCGGCGTCGAGAAGAAGAGTGTCGGTAAGGTCGACAAGGCAAAGGCACACAACCGTGATTTCTATAAGCGCCCCGTTGCCGTGGCATCGGCAGGCGGAGCAGCGGCAGGAGGTGCCGGTATGGCAGCGGCAAGTGCTACGTCCGTTAATATCAATGCCATGGCAGGTAATCAGACTGTGACGAACACAACTAATGTATATAATACAAATATCGTGTCGGATGGAGCCGGGATGGCAACAGCTGCGGCTTCAGCAGTGGGAGAGGCCGCAAAGGAGATGTCAGGTAAGGAGGCTGCAATGGTAGGAAGTATCGCAGCTGCCGTGGGAAGCGTGGCAGCGGCAGGCGGTGCGGTAGCAGGAGTCGAACTTGCAGAGAAAAAGAAGGCTGCCAAAAAGGACAGCTGACGGAAATTGAGACAGAAAAAACGGCGGTCAATGCTGACCGCCGTTTTTTATATTCATTCTGTGCAGTGATCGGATCTGACATAGCAGACAGCTCCGTCCTGTCCGCTGTACAGCTCATAGAAATCTTCTTCTTCGGGCTCGTAGAATCCTATGATAAACTCTCCGCCGTCATCATAGATGTTGTAGAGATATCCTTTGGTACCGTCGGGATTCTCATATTCTTCGCGTTTGATCTCACCTTCGTAATTTACAGTGCCTTCATAGCTGTAGGATTCGACATGTCCGTCTGCGTCAATGGATAGGTGGCCGTTTTTAAGAGATCCGTCCACATACCAGTCGCCGGCATACTTTGAATAGTCTGCAGAGACTGTCTTTTTGGTATTGTGGCAGCCTGCGCAAAACAGTGCGAGAATGAGCAGCATACCGATAATAATATGATTCTTTTTCATAAGCCCTCCTGCCTGATCTTAAGTAAAGCTTCCGAAGCTCAGCATATTCGTATATCTCTTTAATAAAATACTATCGATCTTGCGGAAATAATAGGTTCTAAAAGTATACTTTCTTTTGCCGGAATACGAATTGGCGTATAATGGAAGGGCAGGCTCGGTCGGCAGCCTGATATTTCAACATGCGGGAGAAAACAAAATGAAGATTATCGAAAAGTACAACAGTCTAAGTCTGATTATAAGGATCATATGCGGACTGGTGATCGGCACCATACTGGGACTGCTCTTTAAGGAGCTCCCTGTGATACCGCTCCTGGGAGATCTGTTCGTAGGAGCACTGAAAGCCATTGCTCCGCTGCTAGTCTTCGCTCTGGTGCTCTCGGCACTGGCGCAGGGGAACGATAAGTTGGACAGCAGATTCGCTCTGGTGCTGGCACTGTATATGATCAGCACATTTCTGGCATCGGTGGTCGCGGTGGTAGGAAGCTTCATCTTTCCTCAGACGATAAAGCTGGCGGAAATGGCAACTGCGGATACGATACCCACCAACCTCGGTGAGGTGCTGGCCAATCTGCTGATGAACATGATAGCCAATCCGGTAGGTGCCATAGTCGAAGGAAGATATATAGGCATCCTTTTCTGGGCTGCAGTACTAGGGGTGGCAGCAAAGAGATTTGCGAGTGATACGACGAAAAAATTCATGGAGGATGCCGCGAACATGGTGTCTCAGGCAGTCCGGTGGATAATCAATCTGGCACCCTTCGGTATAATGGGTCTGGTCTATACCAATGTGTCGACTAACGGCCTTTCCATATTTACCGACTACGGCAAGCTGCTGGTGCTGCTGGTGGGATGCATGCTGGCTGTTGCGCTGATCGTAGATCCGCTGCTCGCGGCCATCGTGCTGCGGACCAATCCCTACCCGCTGATATTCAGGTGCCTGAAGGGATCCGGGATCACAGCTTTCTTCACAAGAAGCTCGGCTGCGAACATCCCGGTCAATATGCAGCTGTGTGAGAAGCTGGGCATGGACAAGGAGATGTATGCGGTGTCCATACCTCTCGGGGCTACCGTCAACATGGACGGAGCGGCTGTAACCATAGCGGTCATGTCTCTTGCTGCCGCAAATACCATGGGGATACAGGTATCATTCCCCGCAGCCATAATACTTGCTTTCATAGCGACTCTGGGAGCCTGCGGAGCATCCGGCGTGGCAGGAGGGTCCCTGCTGCTGATACCCATGGCCTGCTCTCTCTTCGGAGTGAATGCAGATGTGGCGATGCAGGTGGTGGGCGTGGGCTTCATCATAGGAGTCGTGCAGGATTCGGTGGAGACCGCTCTCAATTCGTCGGGCGACGTGATGTTCGCTGCTACGGCTGAGTATGCGCAGTGGAAGAAGAACGGCAAGTCACTGCCGACCTTCCTCGGAGGAGAGACCAAAGTAGATATATGATATACGATGATGCCGGATCGGCGTACGAAGCCTGTATCCGCAAATGGGATACTCTGGCAAAGCCGATAGACGGGCTCGGAAAATATGAGAAGATCATAGCAGGGATCGGAGGGATACAGAGGACAGACTGCCCATCCGTAAGGAAGCGGACACTTATCGTATTTCTTGCCGATAACGGTATCGTGGAAGAGAAGGTGTCTCAGAGCGGCCCCGATGTAACGCATAAGGTGGCAGAGGCCATGAGCATCGGGAGGTCCACGGTATGCGTGATGGCGAAGGAAGCGGGAGTCAGGGTGCTTCCGGTGGATGTCGGCATGAAAGGGGAGAGTGTCCCGGGCGTGGAAGATCTGCGGATACGTGACGGAAGCCGCAACTTCATGAAGGAGCCTGCCATGACGCAGGACGAAACACTGCGTGCCATAGATGCCGGATATCAGGTGGCGGCATCCGTAAAAAAGAACGGCGATGAGCTGATACTCCTCGGTGAGATGGGTATAGGCAACACCTCTACGGCTACCGCTTTAAGCTGTGCGATGCTTTCTGCAGATCCTATTGAGAGTACGGGGAGCGGTGCAGGACTGCCGGATGGATTCGTAAGGCATAAGCGCGAGGTGATAAAGGAAGCCCTCGGAAAATACAGTTACGATCCGGGAAATGCTCTTGAAGTGCTGTCGATATTCGGCGGATATGATATAGCTGCGATGGTGGGAGTGATCAAAGCAGCGGCAGAGCTTAATATACCGGTAGTCACTGACGGTCTTATTACCCTGGCAGCTGCATTTATGGCAGAAAGAATGTATCCGGGAGCCAAAGATGTGTGTATCGCATCGCATGATCCGCGTGAGCCCATGGGGAAGAGACTGACGAGAGAACTTGGCCTGCAGCCTGTAATAAGCGCGGATATGGCGCTGGGGGAAGGGACGGGAGCGGTACTCCTGATACCGCAGCTTGATGTATGCATGGCTCTGTACAATGACGGCCTCAGGTTTGAAGGGCTCGGTATAGAGGCATATGAAAGGTATAAAAAATAGATGATTTAGTAGTAGCCAACCGTCGAATTTTGTGATATTGTATTAGTCGTCTGTGTTTGTAGCTCAGCTGGATAGAGCATCGGCCTTCTAAGCCGAGGGTCCAGGGTTCGAATCCCTGCAAGCACATTCGGGACCGGATAAAGGGCCTGAGTACAGTAATGTGGTGGATATAGCGTAGTTGGTTAACGCGCCAGATTGTGGTTCTGGAGACCGAGGGTTCGAGTCCCTCTATCCACCCTTTTTCTTTCAGCAGATGTGCGATGCTTGATCGTATTTAATCCTTAGGGCTATAGCCAAGCGGTAAGGCACAGCACTTTGACTGCTGCATTCGCTGGTCCGAATCCAGCTAGCCCTGCGTGACACTAGCTCAGTCGGTAGAGCACCTGACTTTTAATCAGGTTGTCGGGGGTTCGATTCCCCCGTGTCACACGAAGAGACCGCCTGTTATATCAGGCGGTTTTGTGTTATATTTTAATATGTTGAAAGGAGGGGGTATGAAGCTTACATTTGTAGGTGCAGCGCATGAAGTAACGGGAAGCTGCCATTATCTTGAGGCATGTGACAAGCATATACTTATAGACTACGGTATGGAGCAGGGGAAGGATCTGTTTGAGAACATAGATCTGCCCATAGAACCGTCGCGTATAGACTATGTTTTTCTTACGCATGCGCATATAGACCATTCGGGACTGCTGCCCCTTCTGGCAAAGAACGGATTTTCAGGAAGCATATATGCTACGGAAGCGACAGCAGATCTTGCGGGGATCATGCTCAGAGACTCTGCTCACATCCAGATGTTCGAGGCTGAGTGGCGCAACCGTAAGGCAAAGAGGAGCAAGGACATACCGCTCTTTACGCCGTTATATGACATGGCTGATGCAGACAATGCGATAAGCTGCTTCATGCCGGTACCGTATGACAAGCAGGTCAATGTCTGCGAAGGCATAGATATAAGATTTACCGATGTGGGACATCTTTTGGGATCATCTGCCGTGGAGGTCTGGCTTACCGAGGGAGAGGTCACGAAAAAGATAGTCTTCTCCGGAGACGTGGGCAACATGAGACAGCCGCTGCTTCGCGATCCGCAGAAGGTAAAAGAGGCCGACTATGTACTGATAGAGTCAACATACGGTGACAGGCTTCACGCCACGGTCGAGGTGGACTATGTGAAGGAGCTCGCCGAGGTGCTTGATACCACGTTCAGACGCGGGGGAAATGTGGTGATACCGTCGTTTGCCGTGGGGCGTACCCAGGAGATGCTCTATTTCATCAGGCAGATCAAAGAGATGAACATGCTGCCTGACTTTCCGGGATTCAAGGTCTATATGGACTCACCTCTGGCGGTAGAGGCTACGGAAGTCTTTCACAAGAATGAAAGGTCCTGCTTCGATGAGGAGGCCATGGGCTTCGTGGAGAGGGGTATCAATCCGATCGATTTCCCGGGACTGCGTTTTGCGATCACTCCGGATGAGTCGAAGGACATCAACTTCATAGATGAACCCAAGGTCATCATATCGGCTTCGGGCATGTGTGATGCAGGAAGGATCAGGCATCATCTGAAGCACAATCTGTGGAGGCCGGAATCCACGATACTGTTTGTCGGATATCAATCCGTGGGCACACTGGGAAGAGCACTCGTAGAGGGTGCGGAGAAGGTGAAGCTCTTCGGAGAGGAGATAGATGTCAAGGCTGAGATCAGGACGCTTACCGGACTGTCGGGACATGCGGACATGAACGGTCTTCTGGACTGGATAAGCGGATTTGAGAAGAAGCCCGAGCTTGTATTTGTCGTACACGGTGAGGATACCGTGACGGATAAATTTGCGGAGACTCTCAAGACCGAAAAGGGGCTGAACGCATATGCTCCGTATTCGGGTACGGTATACGATCTGCTTACGAACGAATTCGTGAACAAGGCTGAGGGTATCAGGAAAGCCAAGGCTGAGAAGCATACGGGCAATCCTGTATTCGACAGGCTGTGGGCTGCAGGGCAGAGGCTCGTATCCATCATCAGGAAGAATGAGCATATGGCTAATAAGGATCTTGCAAAGTTTGCGGATCAGATAGACGCATTGTCTGATAAATGGGGTTAAAAATGAAAGCTATAGTTGCAGTAGACAGAAACTGGGGAATAGGACTGAAGGGAAGACTTCTCGTGCAGATACCGGCTGACCAGAAGTACTTCAGGGAGACTACGACCGGACAGGTGGTGGTGATGGGGCGCAAGACGCTCGAGAGCTTCCCGCACGGAGCACCGCTTAAAGACAGGGTCAATGTGGTGCTGACAAGAGGAGGGACCAGACTGCCTGACGGAGTGGAGACCGTACACAGCACGGAGGAGCTTGGCGAGGTCCTCAAAAGATATGAAGACAGGGAGATATACTGCATAGGAGGAGCAGAGGTATATAAGCTGCTGCTGCCCCTTTGTGACGAATGTCTTGTGACAAAGATAGATGAAAGCTATGAGGCTGATGCCTTCTTTCCGGATCTTGACAGCGACCCCGAATGGGAGCTTGTAAAAGACGGAAGCGAGCAGGAAGAGCAGACATATTTCAATCTTATCTATTATTTCCTCAGGTACAGGAGAAAGAAGTAATTTCTTACAGGACAGCTGATTTATGGAAGACAGGCTGACGGCAATTCTTATTGATTCTTTTCCGAAGATCCTCATACCGGGGCTCATAAGGACTATACCGCTCACTGCCATATCATTTGCTCTTGCCATGGTGATAGCCGTGGCCGTTGCAATAATACAGGTGGCGGATGTTCCCGTGCTGAAGCAGATAGCAAGGTTTTATATCTGGATCATAAGGGGCACGCCTCTTCTTGTGCAGCTCTATATAGTTTTCTTCGGTCTGCCGGATCTGGGATTCATGATACCGGCTTTTCCGTGTGCCATAGCTGTTTTTGCAATAAATGAAGGAGCTTACTGCTCGGAGACCATGAGAGCGGCCATAGAGTCTGTGCCGGCAGGGCAGATGGAGGCCGGATACTGCGTGGGCATGAGCTATCTGCAGATAATGAGGAGGATAGTGCTGCCTCAGGCATTCCGTACAGCCTTTCCGCCGCTTTCGAATTCTCTTATCGGCATGGTGAAGGATACGTCGCTTGCAGCCAACATCACTGTGATGGAGATGTTCATGGCTACCCAGAGGATAGTGGGAAGGACATATGAGGCACTCGCACTTTATATGGAGGTGGCCCTGATCTACCTTATCTTCTGTACCGTACTGACGAAGCTTCAGAGCCTGGGGGAGAAAAAACTGCAGGCCTTGAACGGAGGGGCCGGAAATGCTTGAAGTGCGGGGCCTTAAAAAACAGATAGGCGACACGGTTATCTTAAATGGTGTGGATATTTCCATAGACAAGGGAGACGTGGTGGCAGTGCTCGGACCGTCCGGCTCGGGCAAAACGACCCTGCTCAGATGCATGAACTACCTTGAAAGACCTGATGCCGGTGAAATGATCGCAGACGGCAGGACATATGATATGAGCAGTCTTTCAAAACGGGAGATCGCCGAATACAGGAGATACACGTCTTTTGTATTCCAGAACTATAATCTCTTTCTGAACAGGACTGCCATGGGCAATGTGACAGAGGGTCTTGTCACTGCAAGAAGGATGGACCGAACAAAAGCGCAAAAGATCGCAGCGGCGGCTCTGGATAAGGTGGGACTGTCCGATAAATATGATGCATTCCCGTCGGAACTTTCGGGAGGACAGCAGCAGAGAGTAGCCATAGCAAGAGCCATAGCAACGGAACCGAAGATCATCTTTTTTGATGAGCCAACATCGGCGCTGGACCCTGAGCTCATAGGAGAGGTGCTTGACGTGATAAAGAGCCTGGCTGATGAAGGCATGACGATGCTGATAGTGACACATGAGATAAACTTTGCAAAGAATGTCTCAGATAAGGTAGTATTCCTTGATGAGGGAGAGCTTATTGTCGAAGAAGAGACAGATAAGTTTTTTGATATGCAGGACAATGACAGGGTGACGAGGTTTCTCGGGACTCTGAACCGATAAGTCTGGTAACAGTGTTTTTGAAAGGAGTTTACAGATGAAGGGAAGGATCGCCGGAGCGGTACTGACGGTACTGATGGGTGCAATTATGATCACAGGATGCTCATCCCGCAACAAGGATGACAGCGGGGATATGCTGAACCGTATCCAGGATAAGGGCAAGATCACCATTGCGATGGAGGGAACCTGGGCACCCTGGACATACCATGACGAGAACGATGAACTGACAGGGTATGATGTGGAGCTCGGAAAGAAGATAGCCGAAAAGCTGGGAGTAGAAGCGGAATTCGTAGAAGGCGAGTGGGACGGACTCTTTGCGGGACTTGATGTTGGACGCTACGATATAGTGATAAACGGAGTTGACGTCACACCGGAAAGAAGTGAGAAATATGTGTTTTCGGAACCGTATGCGTATATCCATACAGTCATCGTGACCCGAAGTGATAATGACACTATAAACAGCTTTGAGGATCTGAACGGTAAGACGACGGCCAATTCCAATGCTTCCACATATATGCTGCTGGCAGAGGAGTACGGGGCAAAGGTACTCGGAGTGGATTCTCTGGATGAGACAATGCAGATGGTGCTCTCGGGAAGAGCTGACGCCACTCTCAATGCAGAAGTATCGGTGAGCGACTATACGAGCGTGCATCCGGAAGCAGAGCTCCGTATAGCAGCATCTACACCTGAAGCCAATCAGGTAGCCATTCCCTTAAAGAAGGGTGAGGATACCGAGACTCTGAGGAAATCCATAGACAATGCGATAAGGGAACTGAAGCAGTCGGGTGAGCTGGCTGAGCTTTCCATGAAATACTTTGGGATTGACCTGACCAGGGAATGAGACCCGAGAACAAAAAAATATTAAGGACACTGATATCACTGGCTGTCCCCACGATCGTTCAGGAGATCATGGGGACGCTTTTGATGTATGTGGACACCGCAATGGTAGGACATCTCGGAGAGAAAGCCACAGCAGCGGTATCCACCACTACAACTGTCACCTGGCTTGTAGCGGCATTGCCTTATTCCTTTGCAATAGGCTTCATGGCCATGATGAGCCGTGCATACGGGGCCAAAGACAATGACAGGATGCACGCTCTTGCAGAGCTTGCAGTAAAGATGGTACTGATCATAGGATCGGGCATGACGATCATCTGTGTCGGACTTTCGCCATTCATACCCGGCTGGATGCAGGCGGCACCGGTCATCAGGAGGCAGGCGTCTTTGTATTTTGCGATCATATGCCTGCCGGCAGTCTTCAGGGCGGGCTCTTCAATATTCGGCACCTGCATACAGGCAGTGAAGGATACGAAATCGCCGATGATAGTGAATCTTTCATCCAATGTTGCAAATGTGATACTGAACTATCTGCTGATCTACGTATGCGGACTCGGAGTGACCGGGGCGGCCATAGCCACTGCTCTGTCCTATGCGGGAGGCGGGACGGCCATGGCTGTGATCTTCCTTGGAAGAAAGGAATTCGGAAGACCGGTACCTTTCAAAAGACGCGGCATCGACAGAGATCTTTTTGCTCAAACGGCAGGTATAGCCTTACCGGCTCTGGGTACATCGGTGATATCCTGCGCAGGATATGTGGTGTTTGCAGCCATGGTATCCGGCATGGGGACCACAATTTTTGCGGCACATTCCATTGCAGTCAGTGCGGAGGAGCTTTTTTATCTGCCGGGATACGGCCTGAGGACAGCGACATCAGCACTGGTAGGTATATCGATTGGAGAGAAGGATCTGAAAAAGCTGCGTGTGGTGAAAAGACAGAGTGTATTCATCACCATAGGGATGATGTGCGTAACGGGTACCCTGCTTTATCTTGTGGCTTTTCCGATGATGAGGCTTTTCACGAGCTCGGCGGAGGTTGCCGTACTCGGAGCTTCGATGCTCCGTATCGTGGCTTTCTCGGAGCCGTTCTTCGGACTGATGATAGTATGGGAGGGTATATGCTACGGCTTCGGACTGACAAAGAGGGTGCTTGCCATAGAGTCTGTTTCCATGTGGGGCGTAAGGATCCTGCTTACTTTTCTTGCAGTGGAGATATGGGGGCTCGGACTTAGGGAGGTCTGGTACTGTATGGTGGCTGACAACGTGTTCAAGGCTACTGCCCTTACTTTTATTAACCTTGTTAGGCCGCCCGAAAAGTCGTATAATATGCAACGTTGAAATCGCGAACTATAACGGAGGGTATATAAATGGGAATATATGAAGAGCTGCAGGAGCGGGGACTCATCGCTCAGGTCACGGATGAGAAAGAGATAAAAGAGCTCATCAACGGCGGCGGTGCACGCTTCTATATAGGCTTCGA
>JAEEGO010000258.1 GCA_016280355.1 Lachnospiraceae bacterium
AGTGAATCTGATGTTGAGGATACGAGCACGTGTGTGAATCCGTACTCTGATGCTTCCGCTATCATCTCCTTTGCACTCTTCTTATTGAGTTCGATCCCTCTTCGGTCGAGTATATTGATCGGAGCGCTGTCCTTCTGAAGCTTAGCTCTGGTATCGAGCCACTTGTCATCGGACACTGCAAGCTTTTCCATATCGTATACGATGCTCGCTCCGTCTTCCTTGTCCTCGATCATCAGGGCGTAAGGATCAGCTTTCATATAAGTGATGCCCGAATGAAGCTTGATCTCAAACTTATACTTCTCTCCCACCTCAAGATCAGGGATGAAGAGTTCGAATATACCCGAATCAAAGAGTCTCTCCATCTGATGGATGCGTCCGTCCCATTCATTGAAGTCTCCGACTACGGAAACTCTCAGGGCATTGGGAGCCCATACTGCGAAGCGCACTCCTTCGATACCGTTTATCTTCATGGCATGTGCACCGAGCAGCTCATATGCTCTGTAGTGTATGCCCGACTCAAACTTCTGTACGTCTCTTTTTGTGATGCTGTCGGGTACGGAGTACGGATCTGTCTCGGTGAATGTATTGCCTTCCTTATCTGTCACGACAAGCTCATATTCGAAGGGCTCTTTATTCTTGACTAAGGCTGCAAAGTATCCGTCCTCATCTGCAAGCTCCATGGTCACATTGCTTCTTGCGCCCTTCACCTTTACTGCAACTTCTGCTGCGTCAGGCTTGTAGGCTGTCACAAGAGTCTGACCGCCTCTGACGGGGTGTGCTCCGAGCACTGCTTTGGGATGATCCTCTTCGGCGTATGTGACGGCCTCGATCTCGGCCCAGTCCATCAGATTGTAAAGCTTCTTCGTCATGATCCTGTCTCCTTTATTCTGACATATTTATCGTATGGTGCTTGCTGTGTAAGGCGGATGGGCTGCGGATGTGTTTTTTCGGAGCAAATTTGAGCCGTTTAGCGCATCAGATGAGATCCAGCGTCCTCAGTTACTTACTGAAAAGAAAATGGAGATTTATCGACATTTTCTTTGAAGTTAGTAACGAGTGACGATTAGCTCAGATGTGCGCTGGCGGTTGCTCGAAAAAATACGCAGCAGACCGGACGCCGTATCTATTAAAACTTGTGTATAAATAATCCCGAGCGGAGCTTCGGCTCAAACCATGTCGACTTCGGCGGCATCAGCCTGCCTGCATCGGCCACAGCAAAAAGCTCCTGTATCGAAGTCGGATACATAGCAAACGCGACTTCATACTTCCCGGAGTCCACAAGCCTCATAAGCTCCTTCAGTCCTCTGATGCCTCCCACAAAGCTGATCCTGTCATCTGTCTTCGGATCCTCTATGTTGAGCACGGGCGAGAGCACCTCATTCTGGAGTATGGCTACGTCAAGTGAATCCACGGGATCCTCTACTACGAACTCCGGCTTGACATCAAGTCTGTACCAGCACTCACCGATATACATTGTGATGCGTCCCTTCCTGTCAGGATATACAGGCTCCCTGTCCAGCTTTTCTATAGTGAACTTCTTCCTCAGTCTGTCAAAAAATCTGCTCTCAGACAGTCCGTTCAGATCCTTCACCACGCGGTTGTAATCAAGAATCTTGAGCTCGGCATCGGGAAACAGTACTGAAAGGAAGTAATCGCTGTCCTGTACGCTTCCGTCATCTGTCCTTCCACTCCTCTTCGCCTTGCACACCTTGACGGCCGAAGCGCATCTGTGGTGTCCGTCGGCTATGTATATCGAGTCTATGCAGCTGAAGGCATCACATACGGCCTTGATATCCGCTTCATCATCTATGATCCAGACCCTGTGGCTGATGCCGTCATCGGATGTGAAATCATAGACCGGCGATCCCTTCTTGTACTTTGATACTATTTCGTCTATGGAAGCATTCCTTCGATATGAAAGAAAGATGGGACCGGTCTGTGCAGACAATGTACTGATATGCCTTATGCGGTCCTGCTCCTTGGCTGCCAGAGTATTCTCATGCTTCTTTATGACCTGATCCTCATAGTCATCACATGAGCATACTGCCGTGATGCCTGTCTGTGTACGCCCGTCCATGGTGAGCTCGTAAATATAGTAGCATTCACGGTCATCCTGTATGAAAGAGCCGTCTTTTATCATGCCCTCAAAGATCTCATTTGCCTTGGCATATACCTCCGGCGCATACATATCCTGTCCGTCGGGAAAGCTCGTCTCCGGACGGTCTATACGCAGGAAAGACAGAGGCTCGCGCTCTATCTCTGCCTTTGCCTCCGCTGTATTCATCACGTCATAAGGCAGAGCTGCTATATGCGATGCTTTATCCTTAGCGGGTCTTAATGCTTTAAAAGGCCTGACATCAGCCATTTACTTGACCACCCTTACCCTGAACACTCCGTCTATGGACTCAAGCTTGGAGATGATATCGTCCGTTGCGGGAGCATCTATATCAAACATTGAAATAGCGTTGTCACCGCGGCTCTTGTTGTTCATCTCTGAGATGTTTATACCTGCATCACCGAAGCAAGCAGAGAACTTCGTGATCATATTTGCTATATTCCTGTGGAATACCATGACACGTCCTGCCTTTTCGCAGACACCCATGTTGATAGCCGGGAAGTTAACGGAGTTTTTGATATTACCGTTCTCCATATAGTCTATAAGCTCCTGTACTGCCATCACTGCACAGTTGTCCTCGGACTCTTCCGTTGATGCTCCGAGGTGAGGTATGACTATGACACCCTCCTGTCCCACTGTAGTGGGATTGGGGAAATCAGAGACATACTTTCCGAGCTTGCCTATCTTGAGTGCAGATATCACTGCATCCTCATCCACCAGAAGATCTCTTGCAAGATTGATAAGTATGGCATCATTCTTCATGAGCTTTATGGCGTCAGAGTTTATCATCTTCTTCGTGGAATCAAGGAGCGGTACATGTACTGTGATGATATCGCAGTTTGCATATATCTCCTCAACTGCCTTCACATGATGCACGGATCTTGAGAGGTTCCATGCAGCATCTACTGAGATATAGGG
>JAEEGO010000259.1 GCA_016280355.1 Lachnospiraceae bacterium
CTAATTTGGGGCTCTTATAGCTTAGAAACCCAATTATTGAACTGGCGTAAAATGGCGTAAATCATTTCTGCAGATTAAGAATAATCCCGAAATATCAAGGAAAAATTAAAGGAGATGATATATAAATGAAACTAGGAATCGTCGGTTTGCCGAATGTAGGTAAGAGCACGCTGTTTAACTCAATAACTAAGGCAGGAGCGGAGGCAGCAAACTTTCCGTTCTGTACCATAGATCCGAATGTGGGTGTGGTGCCGGTGCCGGATGCGAGAGTGGACAAGCTGGGTGAGATATACTCTTCAAAGAAGGTCACACATGCTGTCATAGAGTTTGTGGACATAGCCGGCCTAGTGAAGGGTGCATCGAAGGGCGAAGGACTGGGTAATCAGTTCCTGGCAAACATCAGAGAGACGGATGCGATAGTGCATGTGGTGAGGTGCTTCGAGGATCCGAATGTGGTACATGTTGACGGATCGGTGGATCCCATACGTGACATAGATACCATAAACGTGGAGCTCGAGATGGCGGACCTTGAAGTTGTGGAGCGCAGGCTCGGCAAGGTAGGCAAGGTGGCAAAGGTACAAAAGGAATACCAGAAGGAAGCTGCGCTGCTCGAGAGACTCAAGAGTACACTTGAAGCAGGTAAGAGGGCTGCCGCGGTGGAGCCCGGAGACGAAGAGGAAGAAGCACTGCTGAGAGGCTACAGCCTGCTTACGGCAAAGCCTGTGATATATGCGGCAAACGTGGGTGAAGATGATCTTGCTGATGACGGAGCATCCAATGCAAATGTGGCAAAGGTCAGGGAATTCGCCAAAACTGAAGGCTCGGGAGTGTACGTTATCTGTGCACAGATAGAAGAGGAGATATCGGAGCTTGAGGATGAGGACAAGGCTGTATTCCTCGAGGATCTGGGACTCAGGGAGTCAGGTCTTGATAAGCTTATAAAGGCAAGCTATGAGCTGCTCGGACTGATCTCCTTCCTGACATGCGGAGAGGATGAGTCCAGAGCATGGACAATAAAGAAGGGGACCAAGGCACCTCAGGCTGCCGGCAAGATACATACAGACTTTGAGCGCGGATTCATCAAAGCTGAGGTAGTGCCTTATGATACACTGATCGAGTGCGGCTCGATGAATGCGGCGAAGGAGAAGGGACTTGTAGGACAGCAGGGCAAGGACTACGTGGTGCAGGACGGAGACGTCGTACTGTTCAAATTTAATGTATAGTTCTATTCAGCCGGAAATCAAAGTGATATTAAACCATGGGAATAAATGACATAAGCTTTCCGAATCTGAATATCTACCTCCACGATGTACCGAAGGGTTTCTCGGTCTTCGGCTTCTGGATAGCACTCTACGGAGTGATCATCGCCATAGGCATGATGGCCGGAGTGGCTATAGCGCTCTATGACAGGAAGAGCAGGGGACTCGATCAGGATCCCATATGGGATCTTGCCCTCATAGGCATACCCAGCGGTATAGTGGGAGCGCGGATATACTACGTCATATTTGCATGGGACTTCTATAGGAACGATCCGGTACAGATATTAAACCTGAGGCAGGGCGGACTCGCCATATACGGCGGAGTCATAGGAGCCTTTATCTCGATATATATTTACTGCAGGATAAAGAAGGTCGGTTTCCTGGAAGTATGGGACTCCATAGCTTTAGGCTTTCTTATAGGGCAGACTATAGGACGCTGGGGTAACTTCTTCAACAGGGAAGTGTTCGGAGGGTATACGGACAGTATACTGGCGATGAGACTGCCGATAGAGGCAGTCAGGGCAAGAGATATCACACCTGCACTGATGGAAACCATAGGCGCGGGAGAGAACTTCATACAGGTTCATCCGACGTTTCTGTATGAATCACTGTGGAATCTCGGACTGCTCGTGATTCTTTTCATATACAGGAAGCATAAACGCTTTTCGGGAGAAGTTTTTCTGCTGTATCTGGCAGGATACGGGCTTGGCAGATTCTGGATAGAGTCCATAAGGACCGATCAGCTCTATATCATGGGTACCACCATACCGGTTTCAATGGTACTGGCAGCCGTCCTTACGGTGACCGCTGCATGCTGCATAGTGATCATTAGACTCAGGATGGCGGCTGCGAAGAAGAATAAACCAGAGGAGAAGCCCGAACAGAAAGAGAAACCTGAACAGGAAGAGAAGTCTGAACCGGAGACACAAGATATAGTATAGTCAAAGAATAAAAATACAATATATAGCATTATGCACAAGGACATGTCCGAAAGGGCATGTTTTTTTGTGCATTTTTGTAAAAAAGCCTTGCAAACAGGGAAAAAATGGTTTATTATCTGTCTTGTGGAGAAAAGTGGGGGATATTCCCATAAAAGTGGTTGAAAGTGGTGAACTGCAAAAAAGATGTTTATAGGGGAATACAACCATACAATCGACACCAAAGGACGACTTATCGTCCCGGCGAAATTTCGTGAAGAACTGGGAGAGCATTTCTTTGTGACCAAAGGGTTCGACGGATGTTTATTTGCTTTTGACCGGGCAGATTTCGAGGACCTGCAAAATAAGATAATGTCTCTCCCCCTCTCCAATAAATTAGGTCGCGAACTCCAACGATTCTTTATTGGCTCAGCCGAAGAGAGCGAGTTTGACAAGCAGGGAAGGATACTCCTGCCGGCACCCTTAAGGGAGCATGCCGGACTCGACAAGGATGTGGCTCTCATCGGTGTGGGCAGCAGGATAGAGATCTGGAGCAAGGAAAGGTACGAGGCAGCCGAAGAAGGCCTCAATGCCGACGAGATAGCAATCAAGCTCGAGGAGTTCGGACTTTCACTATGATAGAGTTCTCGCATATTCCGGTGATGCCGGAGGAGGTGATAGCCTCTCTGGATATAAGACCCGATGGGATATACGTGGACGGAACGGCAGGCGGAGGCGGACACAGCGCCCTGATAGCAGAAAAACTGTCGGATAACGGCAGGCTTATAGCACTGGATCAGGATGAGGAAGCCATAGAAGCCGCCACAAAGAAACTTGAACGATATGGTGACAGGGTCACTATCATCCGGAGCAATTTCCGGAACATAACGCAAGTCATGGATGATCTCGGAATCAGGGAAGTGAACGGGATCATCCTTGATTTAGGGGTATCTTCCCACCAGTTCGACGATCCCGACAGGGGCTTTTCATACATGAATGACGGGCCTTTGGATATGAGGATGGACAAAAGGGTATCACTTACGGCACAATATATAGTGAATTTCTATCCGAAAAACGAACTGGTACACATCATACGGGATTATGGTGAGGACAGATACGCAGTCAGGATAGCGGATGCGATAGTAAGGAGCAGGGAGAGCGGTGAGATAAACACAACCTCTGCTCTGGCCGATATAATAAGGGATGCGGTGCCGGGCAAGGCGAAGTACACGGGAGGCAATCCTGCGATGAGGACCTTCCAGGCGCTGCGGATA
>JAEEGO010000260.1 GCA_016280355.1 Lachnospiraceae bacterium
AGTCCCTTGCAGGCATGAAGTGTCATAACGTTTATACCGTCTGCCGTCCCCTTCCCTGCATCCGGGTCTTTTCCGGCTTCGATCTCCTTTATCCATTCACTTATAGAGCCGTATGCACCTGCTATCTCACAGAGTCTTTCCATATCATCTCCTGCACTTTCAGGCATTTCCTTTTTTAGATACTGATCATATCCGACCACTTTCATCAGATATCGCATGGCAGAGAGCGGCTTCATACGCCCCATCCTCTCCATGTCATATACAAACCTTTCTGCGCTCTCTCTTACATTTGGAAGCCTTTCATAGCAGGCAATTGCATCCTTAAGAGAAGCCTTTTCTCTGCAGAAGGCTTCCCTGCCCATGTATCGCATCGGCCGGTTCATAACGCGAAGTATATCAGCTCTGTCATATCTTCCCGATGCAAGTCTTAAATACGCCCTGATATCCTTTCCCGTCTCGGTATCGTATATGCTCCTGCCCCTGCCTCTCATCCTTACTCTGATGCCTTTTTCCGATAGCCTGTCCGCAAAATAAGAGGCAAGCTCATTGGTGCGAAGCAATACTGCCACACTTCCGGGATGATCTTTATCAGAAGCTGACAGTATGGCATCTATCTCCTCCTCCCTTCCTTCAAAACTTCTGATATCGACAGCATCCCCCGGCTTCACAAAGGCTGTCTGAGTCTTCTTAAGTCTGTCACGGTTTTCTTCTATCACACGGGTGGCAGCCTGTACCACAGGCTCTGTGCATCTGTAGTTCATGCTGAGTCTGTAGACTTTTACTTCCTCATTATCACTTATGAATTCCTGCATCATATGCGGGCAGGCTCCCCTGAAGCTGTATATGCTCTGATCATCATCTCCAACGGCAAAGACATTCCTGCTATCCCCTGCAAGAAGTCCTACAGTTTCATACTGTATGGGATCTATATCCTGGAACTCATCGATCTGTATGTATCTGTACCGTTCGCTCCAGTATGACCGCATTTTCTCATCACATTCGATCAGCTGTCTGCACCGAAGGGTCATATCATCAAAATCCAGCTTCCTTGCTCTTTTCAGACTGTCAGCATATCCGTCACAGAGCTTTTGCAGCTGACTCGCATTGAAATAGCCGTAGACTTTTTCAGACTCCGTTACGAGAGTTCCCGTCTTAAGCCTGCTGATAAGACCTGCAAGCTCATCGACAGTCTCCGTCATATCAGCAGTTTCGATATCCTCTTTCAGTATGAGATCGCGCAGTATGATATACCTCTCATCTGATCTTATGATATTTCCGGCTGACAGGCCGTATGTCTGTTTAAGTATGGAATAAAACACCGAATGGAAAGTTCCGAACGTTAGATGTGCCGCATCTTTTCCAAGCTGTGAAAGAGCTCTTTCTTTCATTTCTTTTGCAGCGGCTTTTGTGAATGTGAGTGTGAGTATGTTGTTCGGATTGATATTAAGATCTTTGATGAGATGTATGATACGTCTTATGATGGTGAAAGTCTTTCCGGATCCCGGCCCCGCTATCACAAGTGCGGGACCGTCTCCGTGCTCTGAAGCGGCTGCCTGAGCCGCATCCAGTCTTCTCATTTATGCTCCTTCCTGCGCCTCCTTTTCAAGAAGCTCTATACCCTTCTTTATCCTTGCAAGTGATTCTTCCTTCCCGAGAAGCTCCATCAGCTCCGTAGCTCCTCCCGGAGTCATCTGCTTGCCTGACACCGCAGTTCTTAACGGCCAGAGTATCTGTCCGTTCTTCATGCCGTTCTCCTCTGCAAAAGTCTTGAGGAGTTCATACAAAGCGTCATTGCTCCAGTCCATCTGACCTTCCAGTACGGGCACTATCTTCTTAAGAGCCTCAAGCGATGACTCCTTTGTAGTCTTCATCTTCTTGTGCTCATACATTGCCGTATCGTAATCCGGAAGCGCTTCAAAGAAATCTATATGATCTTTGATATCCGAGAAGAGCTCAATCCTCGTCTGTACCATGCCCGCTATATGCTTCAGGTCCAGAGGCTTTGAGATCACCTCTTTGATATAAGGCATAGCCATCTCACAGAACTTATCGGGATCCATCTTCTTTAAGTATTCACCGTTCATCCAGCGAAGCTTACCGTAGTCAAATACAGCAGGGCTCTTGCTTATCTTATGATAATCAAATCTCTCTATGAGCTCATCCATGCTCATGATCTCCTGATTGTCCTCGGGAGACCATCCGAGCAGTGCCACGAAGTTCACTATGGTCTCCGGCAGAAAGCCCTGATCAGTCAGGTCTTCGAAGGAGGAATGTCCGGATCTTTTTGAAAGCTTCTTGTGATCCTCATCAGTGATCAGCGGGCAGTGTATGTATTCAGGTATCTCCCAGCCGAACGCCTCATACAGCCTGTTGTACTTCGGTGAGCTCGACAGGTATTCATTGCCTCTTACCACATGAGTGATCCCCATCAGATGGTCATCCACGACGTTGGCAAAGTTGTATGTGGGAAACCCGTCACTTTTGATCAGTATCATGTCATCCAGCTCCGAATTGTCCACGGAGATGTCCCCGTAGATGTCATCATGGAAGGTCGTGCTTCCCTCCGTCGGATTGTTCTGTCTTATGACATAAGGGATACCGCTCTTAAGCTTTTCCTCTACCTCTTCTTTGGAGAGCTTCAGACAGTGCTTGTCATATACGGTGATCTCCTTGTCAGTGCCTTCCACCTTTGTCTTAAGCCCCGCGAGTCTCTCGGGTGTGCAGAAGCAATAATAGGCTTCACCCTTATCTACAAGCTCCTTTGCGTATTTCAGATACAGACCCGACTTCACACGCTCTGACTGGACATACGGTCCTACTCCGCCGTCCTTGTCGGGTCCCTCCTCATATTCAAGACCTGTGGCTTTCAGGGTGCGGTTGATGATATCCACAGCTCCTTCCATCTCACGCTCCTGATCCGTATCCTCTATGCGGAGTATGAAGTCCCCGCCTGCATGTCTCGTTATAAGATAGGCATACAGTGCTGTCCTCAGATTACCCACATGCATCCTTCCCGTAGGTGAAGGTGCAAATCTCGTCCTTACTTTACTCATTTATTATTTCCTCCGTTTGGTTATTCCCTGCATTCCACAAGCTCTATAAGACCCACGGGCCTTCTGTACATGAAGCAGACATCGGCTCCGCCTATTGCTACGGCAGGCTCTGTCTCCCCTGCCGGGGTATATCCCTCATCCCGAAGCCTCTCCAT
>JAEEGO010000032.1 GCA_016280355.1 Lachnospiraceae bacterium
TATGCTGACATCATAATAGACATATCTACCGAGAAGCTCGACCGTACCTTCCAGTACCGCATACCTGCGTGTCTTTTGGACAGGGTGCAGCCGGGCTCTCTCGTATCCATACCCTTTGGCAGAGGCAACAGGGTGATAGACGGCTATGTCGTAAACATCACGGACAAGCCCGAATACGATCCCGAAAAAACAAAAGACATCATCGACATCAAAGACGACAACAAAGACCGTCCCGTGCAGAACCTTTTAAGGCTCGCAGCGTGGATGAAGCATCATTACGGCGGTACTCTGATCCAGTCACTCAAGGTCGTCCTTCCCGTAAAGAAAAGCGTAAAGGCTATAGAAAAGCAGACCGTAAGACTCATCGCATCTGAGGATGAAGTACAAAGATATCTCGATGAGTTTGAGAAGAAACATCAGGTGGCGAGGCTTCGACTTTTGAAAGCGCTGACTGAAGCAAGTGCAATGGATCGGACACTTATCACCCAGAAGCTGAACGTGGGAGCACCGGTGATCAACGCATTAAAGGACAGGGGACTCGTGGAGATCGATAAGGTGACCTCCTACAGGAAGCCGCTCGTGACGGGGCTTAAGAGCAAAAAGATAGGCGAACTCACCATCGATCAAAAGAAAGTCATAGATGCAGTGATATCAAGATATGATGCTAAAGATATCACACCATCTCTGATACACGGAGTCACCGGATCAGGTAAGACGGAAGTATATATAGATATCATAGACGGGATAGTAAAACGCGGACATCAGGCAATCATGCTGATACCCGAGATATCCCTTACATATCAGACTGTGGTCAGGTTCACCGCAAGGTTCGGCGACAGGGTGAGCTTCATACATTCAAAGCTATCTGCAGGTGAAAGATATGATCAGTTCTTAAGAGCCGAGCGCGGAGAGATCGATGTGATGATAGGTCCGAGATCGGCACTCTTCACACCGTTCCCGAGCCTTGGGATCATAGTGATGGATGAAGAGCATGAGACATCTTATAAGTCAGAACAGATGCCGAAGTACCATACACGGGACACTGCACAAAAGCTCGCCGAGATATCGAAAGCAGCGTTCGTACTGGGATCTGCCACACCATCTATCGAAGCATATCAGAAAGCAAAGACCGGAAGATACAGACTGTATGAGATGCCCGAGAGGATATCCGGCGGGGAGCTTCCGGTAGTGTATACGGTGGATCTGAGACAGGAGCTTGCGAACGGAAACAAGAGCATCTTTTCCGAAAAGCTCCGAACCCTCATGGAAGACAGACTTTCGCATAACGAACAGATCATGCTCTTTCTTAACAGGAGAGGGTATTCTTCTTTTATCTCATGCAGAAAATGCGGCTTCGTATACAAATGTCCGCACTGCGATGTGTCGCTTTCGCTGCACAGGGATCACAGGCTGCACTGCCATTACTGCGGCTATGAGACACCCATGAAGGACACCTGTCCCGAGTGCGGCTCCAGATACATAGGCGGCATGAAAGCAGGTACCGAACAGATAGAGATGCAGGTAAACAAAGCCTTCCCTCAGGCGAAGACACTGAGGATGGATATGGATACCACAAGGAATAAGGGAGACTATGAGAAGATACTTTCCGCCTTTGCCAACGAAGAAGCGGATATACTGATCGGCACCCAGATGATAGTCAAGGGACATGATTTCCCTAAGGTGACCCTGATGGGGATCCTGGCAGCGGATATGTCACTGTTTGCGGGAGATTACAGATCATCGGAGCGTACATTCGAACTGCTTACCCAGGCAGCGGGCAGAGCGGGACGTGCCATATCGGGGAGCGGAGAAAGGCGACTGATGGGGGAAGTCGTGATACAGACATACTCTCCCGAAAACTATGCCATAGTCACAGCAGCTCATCAGGACTATCACAGCTTTTATGAAGAGGAGATCGCTTTCAGGAGTATGGGAGACTATCCGCCTGAAGGACATATGCTCCAGATACTCATAGAGGACAAGGATGAAGCAAGGGCAAAGACGACGGCGGACGGCATAGCGCAAAGTGCCGGAACCTGCGGCGCATCTTCTGAAAAGGAACCCCGTTTACTTGTGATAGGTCCTACAGATGCATCCATTTCAAAGATAAATGATGTATATCGCAAGGTGGTGTATATAAAGTCAGGAGACTATGAAAGACTTGCTTCCATAAAGGATGCCATCGAAGCAGACCGCGCAGACAGGGGAGACTTCGGAAGCAGAGTAGAGTTTGATTTCGATCCTTAAGGGTCAGTTCATTATCGCATCATAATCATAATCTTTTGTAAAGTCATACAGGGCTTCAAGCCTGTCCGTGAAATTGTCCGTGAACATCTCGTTTTCTCCGTCCCTCATACACTCGTACATATAACGGTTCACACTCTGATCGAAGTGGGAATAATCACGGTAGTGGTTCAGATCCGTGATGAGGCTGAAGTTATCCTGGAAGAAGAACAGACGGACGTTGTCGTATGCGAGCAGCTTCTCATAGGCGTAGCCCAGAGCATTTACCGCTGCAGACAGATTGCCGCGACGCTGACAGTCATCCCAGAACATTATGCTGTAGGGACTTGCATAGAAGTAGAAAGTGACATCCGGCCTGCTCTCGATATACGGTCCCATGGACGAGATAAAGGAATCCACATTCGTGAAGTAATAGTTGATCGGCTTTTCGGGCTCGATCTCAGGAAGCCGGTTCGGTACATAGGATGCCTTTGCAGCCTCGGGGGAGAAGGTATAATTGTCCTGCCATACATAGGCATCATCTTCAGAACTGGTGATATTCCTGATAAGATACAGCGGCAGGAATTCAAAAGCAGTCGAGTTGTTCAGGATATAATAAGTATCATCTGAAAGATCATCATTGGAAATATACTCGGGTATGGTGCAGGTGCATGAGGCGGGGTCATCCGTCAGCAGATAGTCATCCAGACAGAAGACTATATTGCGGACCTCCGGATGGGCGCACACTTCCTTCAGGATGATGTCGTAGTCCGGGAAATGGGCCCCCTGCAGGCAGATCTTGACGCAGGAGTCTCCGAAGATACCGTCCTCAAACCATGATGCTTTGAAGTTCTCACTCATAGAAGAGCCTATCAGAGCGGTATCATAGGTCAGATGCTTTGCCACACCCGGCATGGCTATACGCTCATCCGTTTCTACCGCTTCAAAGGGACCTATCGGCGCATGGTAATGCAGGCAGGGATCTATGATGACAGAAAGCAAAGCAATGACTGCCAGACAGATAAGTGCGTATGTGATTGTCAGAATCGTATATTTTTTTGCGTTCATGATCCTCAGAAATTCACATATATGAATTTGGAAAAAGCTGTCAGTGACAGGATGCCAAGGACAAGGAGCAGAGCACTTACGATTGCCAGCCGCCTTGAAGGAGTGAAGCTTTCTATCCTCTCATCCGTATTTTTCATACATATAGAAGCAAACACCGAAAATGCGAGTACACCTATCACGATGATGGATCCGGTGTAGTAAATGTCAAGGGGTGTGAAGGCCGAGATGAGCCACTGCAGGGTCTTAAACTCCGGAGGAGTGCTGGCTACCACGAAGAGCGCCTCAACAGGGACTATACCGCCTGTGAACAGCTGTCCGAAGAAGCGGTGTGCGGTGGGTATGTCATCAGCCCTGAAATAAACCCAGGCAAGATTGACAAACATAAATGTCAGGACAAAGCGCAATGCTTTGGGCCACTTGGAAGATACCGGGGATATAAGCTTGCTTATTATGATACCGATACCGTGCATCATGCCCCACAGCAGGAAATTGAGAGAAGCTCCGTGCCAGAGTCCGCTGAGCAGGAAAACGATAAAATAGTTTACGTATGTGCGTATTTTCCCTTTGCGGTTGCCGCCCAGAGGAAAATACACATATGTCCTGAAGAAACGTGTGAGCGTGATGTGCCAGCGCTTCCAGAACTCATTTATAGAAAGGGCGCGATAAGGGGAATCAAAGTTGCGCGGCAGATCCATGCCGAGCATGAGACATACACCGCGCGCCATATCGCAGCAACCGGAAAAATCAAAGTATATCTGCATCGTAAAGGCTATCATGATCAGAAATGCATGCGTGGTCCCGAGCATATCAATATTCAGATATCCCCAGTCCACATATCTTGCAAGGGTATCTGCCATCATCATTTTCTTTGCAAGACCGAAGGCAAAAGCCATGAGTCCGGCGCCGATCCTGTCATAGTCGGTTTCTTCCGTTACCGAACGGTCAAACCAGGGGATCATCTCGGAAGAAAAGGCTATGGGGCCTATCGTGACCTTCGGGAAGAAGGAGACGAAGAGCATATAATCAAGCAGGCTGCAGAAGGCAGAAGAGTCCTTATGACAGTCTGCCAGATAGGCTATCTGTGAAAAGGTGTAGTAGCTGATGCCAAGAGGGAGTATCAGCGAGCTCATGACAAAGTCGCTGTGGAATAAAGAAGCAGCCAGCTCCGAAAAGAAGCCGAGATACTTACAATATATGAGGACTCCGAGGTTGCCGGAAACGCCAAAGAACAGCAAAAGCTTTTTAAGTCCGGGCCGGGTCTCGTTCCTTATCATAAGAAGGGAAACACCGTAATTGATCAGTATACTGAGTATGAGCAGCGCAAGGGCGCGCTTATTGTGATACCCATAGAAGAAAAAGGAAGCTAAGAGCAGGAAACACTTCGAGACCAGTGGTCTGTGAAGGCGTTTCAGCAGATAGTGCACCGTCACTACTATGGGAAGGAATATCAAAATAAATGAGAACGAGTTGAATATCATGCATCTGATTATAAGCCATAATACCGATTTTTATAAGGGGAATTATGTTTCTTGCAGGAAATGGAGACCGACAGGTGAGATTTTTTATCGAACAAGTTGAATAATTTTTACTTAAACGATTTAGTTCGTTGACGATAGAAGTGGTTTTAGGTACAATTTTTGAGGTTGGGCTTTGCCCGACAGAACTGAAAACTTTCATAAACGGAGGAAACTTTATGAAAAAGAAAATCTTGAGCGTATTGCTCAGCATGACAATGGTTGCAGCTATCCTCGCAGGATGCGGCAGCTCAGCAGCTCCTGCAGCAGATGCAGCAGCACCCGCAGCAGATGCAGCAGATGAGGCAGCTCCTGCAGCAGATGCAGCAGCTCCTGCAGCAGACGCAGCTACTCCTGCTTCAGGCGCAGGCAAGAAGGTTGCAGTGGCAATGCCTACTCAGTCTTCAGAGAGATGGATGCACGACGGTGCAAACATGAAAGAGCAGCTTGAGGCTCTCGGCTACGAAGTAGATCTTCAGTACGCAGAGGATGATGTTCAGGCTCAGGTTTCTCAGATCGAGAACATGATCGCAGCAGGCGCTAACTGCCTTGTTATCGCAGCTATCGATTCAGACGCTCTCGTAAACGTTGAGGCACAGGCTAAGGATGCAGGCATCCCTGTCATCGCTTATGACCGTCTCCTTATGAACACAGACGCTGTTTCATACTATGCAACATTCGACAACAAGGGTGTCGGCACAAAGATCGGTGAGTACATCGTAAAGAACTGTGGCGCTACAAAGGATGATCCTAAGACCATCGAGCTGTTCATGGGTTCACCTGACGACAACAACGCTCACATGCTTTATGCAGGTCTTATGGAGCAGATCCAGCCCCTGCTTGATGACGGATCACTCGTCTGCAAGTCTGGCCAGATCGCATTCGAGGACAACAACACTCTTAGATGGGATCAGCAGACAGCTATGAAGAGATGTGAGGACCTTCTTACAAGGTACTATGCTGATGAGGACCTGGACATCTGCGCATGCGCATACGACGGACTTTCATACGGCTGCATGTCAGCTCTTGAGGGTGCAGGCTACACAGATGCAAACTGGCCTATGATCACAGGACAGGATGCAGAGCTCATGGCTACAAAGCACATCATCTCCGGCAAGCAGACAATGTCTATCTACAAGGATACAAGACTCCTTGCTTCAAAGTGCGTTACCATGGTACAGGCAGTGCTCGAGGGTGCAGAGCCTGAGATCAACGACACAGAGCAGTACAACAACGGCAAGATCGTAGTTCCTTCATATCTGTGCGAGCCTGTTCCGGTTGATAAGTCAAACTATGAAGAGGTTATCATCGGCGGCGGATACTACACAAAGGAGCAGTTAGCTGAGTAATCATAACCGAAGATTATCTTAGGGAAGCAGGGCGGCGGCAGCAAGTTGCCGCCCTGTTTTAAATTATTAGAAGGAGTTGGTAGGATGTCGGATTACATTTTGGAAATGGATCACATTACAAAGCAGTTCTCCGGAGTAAAGGCTCTTGATGACGTTAACATCAAGGTCAAAAAGGGAGAGATCCATGCTCTGTGCGGCGAGAACGGCGCAGGCAAGTCCACATTGATGAATGTCCTTTCGGGCGTGTATCCGCACGGTACATATGAAGGTGACATCATCTATAAGGGCGAACACTGCAAATTCCATAATCTGAGAGATTCAGAGGCAAAGGGAATAGTCATAATACATCAGGAACTCGCGCTTTCTCCTCTGCTCAGCGTGGCCGAGAACGTGTTCATAGGCAACGAGCAGACGAGCATGAAGGGGGTAATAGACTGGACAGAGACCAGACGGCGTGCACAGGAAATGCTCGCAAGGGTGGGACTTGAAAACGAAGATGTCAATGTCCCGGTAAATTCCCTTGGAGTTGGAAAACAGCAGCTCATTGAGATAGCAAAAGCCATGGCAAAGAAGGTTGAGCTTTTGATCCTGGATGAGCCTACGGCAGCCCTCAATGATGAGGAAAGCCGCAAACTTCTCGATATCATGCTCCAGCTGAAAGAGCAGGGTATCACCTGTATCATCATCTCACATAAGCTGAACGAGATCGAATATGTATCTGATTCGGTCACGATCATCAGAGACGGAAAGACGATCGAAACTCTCGTGAAGGGTGTGGATGACTATTCGGAAGACAGAGTCATCAAGGCAATGGTCGGACGTGAGATGACCAATCGTTATCCCATAAGAGAGGGCGTCGATATAGGTGATGTGATATTCGAGGTTAAGAACTGGAACGTATTTCATCCCGATGACGAACATCGGCAGATGCTGAAAGATATAAACATCAAGGTGAGGGCCGGAGAAGTCGTAGGACTCGCAGGCCTGATGGGTGCCGGAAGGACGGAGCTTGCCATGAGTATCTTCGGCCACAGCTACGGACAGAAGATCACCGGCAGCATCATGATCCACGGAAAGGAAGTTCATCTGAAAACGGTGAAGGATGCCGTGAAGAGCAAGCTGGCTTATATTTCCGAGGACAGAAAGACCTACGGTCTCAATCTGATCGGAGACGTCAAGGAAAACATGACGATCGCCGCAAGACCGTTCTTCTTCTCGAAAAACGGAGTGATAAATGCAAATGATGAGATAGTAGCGGCACAGGAATACACGGAGAAGGTCAAGGTAAAGACGAACTCCATAAATCAGGTGGTCGGCTCACTCTCGGGAGGAAACCAGCAGAAGGTCGTCCTGGCCAAGTGGATGCTGACACAGCCGGATATACTGATCATGGACGAGCCTACAAGAGGTATAGACGTAGGTGCGAAATATGAGATCTACTGTGTCATAAACGAGCTTGCCAAAGCAGGAAAGGCAATAATAGTCATTTCCTCGGAAATGCCCGAGATAATCGGTACCTGTGACAGACTTTACGTCATAAACGGCGGAGAGATCGCCGGTGAAGTATCAAAAGAAGAATTCTCACAGGAAAGGATAATGCAGCTTATCATGGCTCATAACAGAAAGGGAGACGGTGATGGAAACGAAGAATAATAAAACTGTTAAGATGGACATGAAACAGTATGGTATGTTTTTTGCCCTGATAGTGATCTACCTTGTATTTGCTCTGTTGACGAAGGGTGCCAATCTGACTCCCATGAACATCAACAACCTTATCATGCAGAACGGCTATGTCGTCATATTGGCAATAGGTATGCTGCTCTGCGTTCTGACCGGTAACATCGACCTTGGTGTCGGCTCGGTCGTGGCTGTTACGGGATCTATCGCAGGTATCATCATGATGGACCTTAAGATGAACATGTGGGTAGCTATCATAGCAGCACTGCTTGTAGGCCTCCTTGTAGGTATATTCGCCGGAGTGTTCATAGCTTACCTCGGCATACCTCCTTTCGTTACGACCCTGGCTACGATGCTCATGGGCCGCGGCCTTACTTATACACTGCTGCAGGCACAGACAAAGGGACCCTTTGATGCGTCATACAACTTCATCGGCGCGGGCTTTCTTCCGGTAGTCAAGATACCGTTCGCCGACGGTACGCTGGATCTGGTCAGCATCATCGTAGCTATCGTTGCTTCGGTCATTCTTATCTTCTCTGAAATAAAGAGCAATGCTACGAAGAAGAAGTACAACTTTGCGGTGAACCCCACATGGCAGATAGTGCTGAAGCTTGCCGTGATGCTCTTCATCATATGGTTCTTCTTCTACAAGCTCGCAAGATACAACGGACTGCCTTTCGTGCTGTTGATCATGACTGTACTCATCGTGATATACGGCTTCATCACAAGCAAGACCGTGGCAGGCCGTCAGATATATGCTCTCGGAGGCAACCGTAAGGCTGCAAACCTGTCCGGTATCGATACCAACAAGGTTTTCTTCTGGGTATACGTCAACATGGGTGTGCTTTCCGCTATAGCAGGTATAGTGCTCTCGGCAAGAAACGGATCTGCTACTCCCAAGGCCGGTGACGGCTTCGAGATGGATGCTATCGCATCCTGCTACATCGGAGGAGCTGCAGTGGCCGGTGGTGCAGGTACCATAGTCGGTGCAGTCGTAGGAGCTTTCATCATGGGTATCCTGAACAACGGAATGTCACTTTTCGGATGGTCAACAGATATCCAGAAGATAGTCAAGGGTGCGGTCCTTCTCGGTGCCGTTACTCTGGATGTGCTTTCAAAGAGAAAGAAGGGCTGATAAATGAGTAAGTTATATTTCATACCCGGCTCGCAGGATCTGTACGGTGAAGAGTGCCTGAAGCAGGTCGCAGCCGACTGTAAGGAGATGGTGGATTTTCTTAAGGAGAAGCTTAAGGATACCGTAGATATAGAGCTGCTGCCTACCGTAGAGACATCAAAGATCTGCGTGGAGGATATCAGGAAGGCTCAGGCGGATGATGACTGCGTAGGTGTCATCACATGGATGCATACATTCTCACCCGCAAAGATGTGGATCAAGGGCCTGCAGGAGCTCAGAAAGCCGCTCCTTCACCTGCATACGCAGGCAAATGAGAAGCTGCCCTACGATGAGATAGATATGGACTTCATGAACCTCAATCAGGCGGCTCACGGAGACAGAGAGTACGGATTCATCCTGGCAAGGCTCGGCATACCTCATGAGGTGGCTGCAGGCTATTATAAGAATGACAGGGTGATACGCAAGATAAAGCAGTTTGCACGCGTGGCAAAGGCAATAGGCCTCTCGCACAACACTCTGGTAGCTACGTTCGGCAACAACATGCGTGATGTGGCTGTCACGGACGGCAACAGGCTGGAGAGCGAGATTAAGTACGGATGGGAGATCAAGTACTGGGGCATAGGTGAGATAGCTTCTCTTGCGGAGAAGGCTACCAATGCCGAGGTCGACGCAAAGATGGCCGAGTACGAGAGCAAGTACACGATGGCTACGGACAACGTGGAAGCAGTAAGAGAGCAGGCTCGCTATGAGGTGGCTTTTGACAAGTTCATAGCAAAGAATAACGTGACGGCTTTCACTGACAACTTCCAGGATCTGCACGGCATGAAGCAACTGCCCGGTATCGCAGCACAGAATCTGATGGCAAAGGGCATCGGCTTCGGACCTGAGGGAGACTACAAGATAGCAGCACTGTCAGCAGTACTGATGAAGATGGCAGAAGGTCTTGACGGCGCTACGGGCTTCATAGAGGACTACACATATGACCTGACAGAGGGAGAGGAGCTTGAGCTCGCTTCCCATATGCTCGAGGTGCCGGCATCATTTGCGGCAAACAAACCCGAGATACAGGTACATCCTCTGGGTATAGGCGGCAAGGCCGATCCTGCCCGTCTCGTATTTGACGGAGTGACAGGCGACGGTATACAGGTGACGCTCATCGATATGGGAGATCATTTCCGTATCATCTGCGCTGACATAGAGCTCGTGAAGCAGCCCAAGCCCATGCCGAAGCTGCCCGTGGCACGTATCATGTACAGGCACAAGCCCAACTTTGAGATAGGTACGGCAGGCTGGTGCTACGCCGGAGGAGCACACCATGCGGTGGTATCCACGGCACTCACCAGAGATGACATCGCAATGTTTGCGCGCCTTACAGGCACAGAGCTTATCTGCATCGGAGACGATACTACGGAAGCCGACCTGCAGAAGTTCTTCATGCCGAAGTACTGATAAGCGATCAGGAACTGCAAAGATATACTACAGAAGAGACCGGAAAGCCGGTCTCTTCTTTTGTGCTTTGGGACGGCAGGGGCACGGAATAGGCAAAGAGAGCCGATTGGTGTATAATATTCGGTGTTTAATGCATACAAACAGATAAAGAGGCGAAAGATGGCACTGAGACAGATAAGAGAGATGGGCGATCCGATACTGACCAAAAGATCGAAGGAGGTCACCCAGATCACAGACAGGACAAGAGAACTGATAGATGACATGATAGAGACACTCATTGAAGCAGACGGCGTGGGTCTTGCTGCGGTACAGGTGGGTGTATTGAAGCGCATCATACTGATAGACGTGGGCACTGATGAA
>JAEEGO010000033.1 GCA_016280355.1 Lachnospiraceae bacterium
CTCCGGGATATACCACTACCGGTGCTATCCATCCCACATAGTCAGCTATCGCATCCGTGACCTTGGGACCGTAAGCTATACCGCCGGTAAGTATGATGGCATCCACCTTGCCCTTGAGAGCAGCTGCCCTTGAGCCTATATCCTTCGATACCTGATATACGAAAGCATCGAAAAGAAGCTTTGCCTTCTCGTCCTTTTCAGCCATCGCCGTGACTTCACGCATATCGTTGGTTCCAAGATAAGCGTTGAATCCGCCGTCTCCCACGAGCTTCTTGTAGAGCTCCTTCTCCGTGTACTTGCCGGAGAAGCAGAGCCTTACGAGGGGACCTACAGGTACTCCGCCTGCTCTTTCGGGTGAGAATGCACCGTCACCCTCGAGTGCGTTGCTGACATCTATCACCTGTCCCTTCCTGTGTGCTCCTACCGATACACCGCCTCCCATGTGGGCTACGATGACATTTATATCCTCGTACTTCTTCCCGTTCTCCTTGGCATAGCGTCTTGCCATAGCCTTCTGGTTCAGGGGATGGAAGATGGAGTTTCTCTCTATCTCAGGTGTTCCCGATATCCTTGCTACGGGCTGCAGCTCATCCACTGCCACGGGGTCCACTATGAAGGAAGGCTTTCCGATCTCATCGCCTATCTCACGTGCGAGCACACCGCCGAGGTTTGATGCATGCTGTCCCTGAGGTCCGATCTTCAGATCTGCGACAAGCGCATCCGTCACCTTGTATGTGCCGCCGGGTATGGGCTTTACGAGTCCGCCTCTTCCGACTACCATGTCGAGGGTCTTTATATCAAAATCCTTCTCCTTCAGGAAGTCCATGATGATATCCTTCCTGAACTGCTTCTGATCGAATATTGTCTCGTACTGTGATATCTCTTCTGTCGTATGACGCAGTGTCTGATCGAAGAGCATGGTCTCGTCTTCGAAGACGGCGATCTTGGTGCTGGTGCTGCCCGGGTTGATTATCAAAGATTTAATTGCCATGTTGTACCTCCTGAATATCCTTTACTGTTTTTCATATCTAATATAGGTAGTGCGGCGGATGCACGGTGTTTTTTCAGGCAAATTTGAGCCGTTTATGCTTCAGACGAAATCCAGCACCCGCTATTACTTGCTGAAATGAAAATGGAGATTTATCGACACTTTTCATTGAAGCAAAGTAATGCGTGGAGATTAGTTCGGATGAAGCATGGCGGTTGCCGGAAAAAATACCTGCATCCGCCGCGCTACCGTAGTTTACTTCTTCTGATAAGCAGCTACTACTGCTGCAAGCGCTATGGAGTTCACCTTGGTCTCCGCCGAATCAGAGCGGGACGTCAGTATCGCCGGTGCCTTCGTACCCGTAAGTATGCAGGCATTCTTAAACTCCGTCGTATGTACGATGAACTTGTAAGCTATGTTTCCTGCGTGGATGTCGGGGAAGAGGATCACATCCGCATCTCCTACTATCTTCCTGTCCTCGGCCTTCTTGTGCTTTGCAGCCTCCGGATATATCGCAAGGTCTACCGACAGAGGACCGTCAATGATGCAGCCCTTTATCTTGCCTTCGTCGTTCATCTTTGTAAGCTCAGCTGCCTCCACTGTAGCAGGCATCTTCTCGTTCACTACCTCGACAGCTGCCACGGGAGCTACCTTGGGCATATCTATGCCGCAGGCATTACATACCTCTACGGTGTTCTCTATGATGCCTATCTTCTGCTCGAGTGTAGGGTAAGGCAGGAATGCCACGTCCGTAAGGAAGAGGAGCTGAGGTATGCCCTTTATCTCAAACACACATACGTGTGAAAGAAGCTTCTCTGTGCGGAGTCCTACTTCTTTATCAAGGATGGACTTCAGGAAATCCTTGGTGGAGAGCAGACCCTTCATATACATATCTGCCTCGCCGTCATGTACTATACGCACTGCCTCGTGTGCAGCCTCTATGGGATCCTTGATATCCACTATCTCAAATATGGACGGATCTACCTTCAGATCCTTACATATGGACTCTATCTGATCCTTGTCTCCGACCAGTATCGAATCCGCTATCTTCCTGTCATGTGCTATTGCCGCTGCCTCTATCACCTCGTCATCATTGGCTGCTGCCACAGACAGTTTCTTTATCGGAAACTCATTTACCTTGTTCAGTAAGTCACTGAAGTTCTTGCTCATTTCCCTTCTCCTTTTTATGCACGCAAAATTTCCCGTAAAACAACGGGCAATCATTGATTTTATCATCATTGGGGGTTTCTTGCAAGAAAAGAGGCGGGTTTTTCCCGCCTCTTCAGATCTTATTTCGTTTTTCCGGCCTTATGCCCCCTTAGCTTCCTTTGCAGCGATTATCTGCTTAGTAAGCTCGGGTACGATCTTGTTCAGATCGCCTACTACACCGTAGTCAGCCACATCGAAGATCGGAGCATCCTCATCCTTGTTGATGGCGATGATGATGTCAGACTCTTCCATGCCTGCCACGTGCTGGATGGCACCTGATATACCGATAGCGAAGTATACATTGGGTCTTACCGTCTTACCGGTCTGGCCTACCTGCATCTCCTTGGGCTTCCAGCCTGAATCTACGACTGCACGTGAGCAGCTTACCTGTCCGCCTATAGCTGCAGCGAGCTCCTCGAGGATCTTGAAGTTCTCGGGTGATCCTACGCCACGTCCGCCTGATACGAGGATCTTTGCATCCATGATATCCTTGATATCAGATACAGCCTTTACGACCTCGTTGATCTTTACATATCTGTCGTTGGGTGTGAAGCCGGGATTGTACTCTATGATCTCAGCCTTTGCGCCCTTCTTGGGCTCTATCTTCTGCATAACGCCGGGACGAACGGTAGCCATCTGAGGCCTGTTGTTCGGGCATGCGATGGTAGCGATGGTGTTTCCGCCGAATGCAGGACGTGTCATGAGCAGCTGGTTGTGCTTCTGCTCATCCTCCTTACCCGGTATGGGCTGCAGAGGGAAATCACCGATATCGAGTACTGTACAGTCTGCTGTAAGACCTGTAGCTACCCTTGCGGATACCGTAGGGCCAAGGTCACGGCCTATAGCTGTAGCTCCGACGAGCATTATCTCGGGCTTGTACTCATTGATGACAGATGACAGTGCATGTGCATAGGGCTCTGTCCTGTACTCCTTGAGCTCGGGATCGTCTACTACGATGACCCTGTCAGCACCGTACTCTGCGAGGCTGTCGCACAGTCCCTTCACACCTGATCCGATGAGGACTGCAGTCACCTGTGCGTTAAGAGGCTCAGCCAGATCCTTTGCTTTTCCGAGCAGCTCGTATGCGATCCCGCTCACCTTGTTGTCTACCTGCTGAGCGAAGACGAATACGCCTTTATATTCTTCTAAATTCTGCATTTTCTTTTCCTCCCTTAGATGACGTGTTTCTCGTCCAGTTTACCAACGATATACTTGACTGCATCCTCGGGAGTATCGGGTACTACCTTCTCACCTGCTCCCTTTCTTACCTTGTCGGATGCCTTGGCGATCTTCGTGGGTGATCCTGCCAGACCGATGTTGGCATCATCCACATCCTTAAGATCAGCCCTGCCCCATGTGGTGATATCTGCGTTTACTGCATCGAAGATACCGCCGGGAGTCATGTACCTGGGATCGTTGAGCTCTGAGAGAGCTGTGATCAGGCAAGGCATCTTTGCCTCGAGCATATGATATCTGTCGTCATACTGACGCTTTACTATTACCTTGTCTCCGTCGATCTTGATCTCCTGTGCATAAGAGATGACGGGGATCTGCAGATGCTCTGCGATCTGGGGTCCGACCTGAGCGGTATCACCGTCGATAGCCTGACGTCCCGTGATGATGAGATCGTACTCAAGGTTGCGGATGGCACCTGCTATCGTGCTTGATGTAGCCCATGTATCTGCTCCTCCGAGCACTCTGTCTGTTACAAGGATACCCTTGTCTGCTCCCATTGCCAGAGCCTCGCGAAGTACATCTGCTGCCTTGGGAAGTCCCATTGTGAGCACGGTTACCTCTGCTCCGTACTGATCCTTCAGTCTGAGTGCTGCCTCAAGACCTGCCTTGTCGTCAGGGTTCATGATGGCGAGCATCGCTCCTCTGTCCAATGTGCCGTCGGGATTGAACTTTACTCCGCCTTTTGTATCCGGCACCTGCTTTATACAAACGATTACTTTCATTGTATCTTCACTCCTTTGTCCGATTTATTATTACTTGAGCAGTGCCGCTGAGATGACCATTCTCTGAACCTCGCTGGTTCCTTCATAGATCTCAGTGATCTTGGCATCACGCATCATTCTCTCTACGTCGTACTCCTTGATGTATCCGTATCCGCCATGGAGCTGTACAGCCTTTGTGGTGACTTCCATAGCTACTTCTGCAGCACAGAGCTTAGCCTGAGCAGCCTCTACGGAATAAGACACCTTGGGATCCTTCTTGTACTCGTCCTTCTTCTTTGCTGCCCTGTAGACAAGAAGTCTTGCAGCCTCTACCTTGGTAGCCATGTCAGCGAGCTGGAACTGAGTGTTCTGGAAGTTGCCGATGGCCTTTCCGAACTGCTTACGCTCCTTGACATAGTTGATGGTGGTCTCGAGAGCGCCTGCTGCAAGTCCGAGTGCCTGTGCAGCTATACCGATACGTCCGCCGTCAAGTGTGTGCATGGCGATATTGAAGCCCTTGCCCTGCTGTCCGAGGAGATTGTCCTTGGGTATACGGCAGTCTGTGAAGATGAGCTCGTATGTTGCGGATCCGCAGATTCCCATCTTGTTTTCCTTTGTTCCGAATGTGAAGCCGGGTGTGCCCTTCTCTACTATGAAAGCTGAGATCTCCTTCATCATCCTTCCGCGCTTCTCGATCTTGCCGGTCACGGCGAAGATGACATATACGTCAGCTTCCTTACCGTTTGTGATGAAGCACTTTGATCCGTTGAGTACCCACTCGTCTCCGTCAAGTACAGCCTTTGTCTGCTGACCCTGAGCGTCTGTTCCTGCACCGGGCTCTGTCAGACCGAAAGCTCCGAGCTTCTCGCCCTTTGCGAGGGGGATCAGATATTTCTGCTTCTGCTCGTCAGTACCGAAGGTCATGATCGGGTCGATACAAAGTGATGTATGAGCCGATACTATAACGCCTGTGGTACCGCAGACCTTGGAGAGCTCCTCTACGCACATTGCATATGTGAGAGTGTCACATCCCTGTCCGCCGTACTCCTTGGGTACCGGGATACCCATGAAGCCGTACTTAGCCATCTTGTCTACGGTCTCTCTGGGGAACCTGTGCTCCTGATCGACCTCCTGTGCAAGCGGCTTTACTTCATTCTCTGCGAACTCTTTGAAGAGCTGTCTCGCCATCTCATGTTCTTTGGCTAAAGTAAAATCCATGATTATTGTTCCTCCATTGCTAATTTATGTAATAACTTATTTCTTGTCAGTCGGTACCTTGCCGCCGTCAGCATAGTCGTAGAAGCCGATGCCGGTCTTCACGCCGAGCTTCTTTCCTCTTACCATCTTCTTGAGGAGAGGAGCTGGACGATACTTGGAGTCGCCTGTCTCCTTGTAGAGTGTCTCCATGATAGCAAGCACGATGTCCAGTCCTACATAGTCACCCAGCTCAAGGGGTCCCATGGGATGGTTGCATCCGAGCTTCATTGCGTTATCGATGCCCTCTATGTCAGAGATGCCCTCGGAATAAACGAAGATACCCTCGTTGATGAGAGGGATGAGGATACGGTTTACGACAAAGCCGGGAGCCTCGTTTACCTGTACGGGAGTCTTGCCGAGCTTAACTGAGATGTCGTTTACCTTCTGTACGAGATCAGCGGGTGTGTTTGCACCTGCTATGACCTCTATGAGCTTCATCCTGTCTGCGGGATTGAAGAAATGCATGCCTATGATGGGCTTCGGAAGTCCTGCTCCGATCTCGGTGATCGAAAGTGAAGAAGTGTTTGAAGCAAAGATACAGTTCTCGTTCTTTACCACGTTCTCCATCAGATCCTTGAAGCAATCCTGCTTGATCTGCATCACTTCAAGAGCTGCCTCGACTACGAGGTCGGGATCTGTAGCGATGGAATTGAGGCCCGGCTCAAACTTTGCCAGATATCCGTCTGCTGCTGCCTGATCCATCTTGCCCTTGGATACGAGTTTCTCATAACCCTTCTTGATCTTTGCGAGTCCGCCCTCGGCAAACTCTGTTTTGATATCGCAAAGATAAACCTTGTCGAAATCATCGCACTGAGCAAATGCCTTAGCGATACCCTGTCCCATTGTACCGGCACCAATGACTGCTACCTTCATTTTTTATCCTCCTTAAAAGCTACTGCTATTATTTGTTCTGAAATGCCACGTGCTTTACTTTTGCGGGGTCGTCCTTCTTCCTTAAGAAGTTTGCCATACCCTCTTTCTGATCCTCTGACTCGAAGCATGAGCCGAAAAGCTTCTCTTCCAGAGCTATGGCTTCATCCATTGGAAGCTCCAGTCCCTCATTTATTGCCTTCTTGCAGGCACGTACTGCTATGGGTGCATTGCCTGCGATGGTGGATGCCATCTTCTCAGCCTGCTCCATAAGCTCTGCTGCAGGATATACTGCGTTAACAAGACCTATACGCAGAGCCTCATCTGCCTTGATGTTGCGTGCAGTGTAGATGAGCTGCTTTGCCATACCCGGTCCTACGATACGTGCAAGCCTCTGTGTGCCGCCGAATCCGGGTGTGATGCCGAGTCCCACCTCGGGCTGCCCGAACATCGCGCTGTCGGAAGCTATCCTTATGTCGCAGCTCATGGATATCTCGCATCGACCGCCGAGTGCGAATCCGTTTACTGCTGCTATGAAAGGTATGGGGCAGGTCTCTATCTTACGGAAGATATCGTTGCCCTTCTTGCCGAAGGCGTCGCCCTCTGCCTTTGTGAGTGTGCTCATCTC